>JAISDP010000230.1 GCA_031264715.1 Bacteroidales bacterium | reverse complement strand
GGGACGGCATATCTGGGGCATTGTGAACGACGACAAAGCCCCGGTGAAAGTCGATGATGTCCTGAAAAAGACCGGGGAAAAAATGCAATGAGAAAACTTTTCCTGAACGATCCGTTTATTCTCTTATTCATTATTACTGATTTTCGTACAGGAATTAAAACGATGAAAACTGGTGCGGAAAAATGAGGCAATAGGGTCGGAAAATTTTTATGCAACAATCTGCTACTGAGGTTGTTTTTTAGAAAAAATAAGGTGAACGATGAAGCGGATTAATTCGCGTATCGACCCTGACAGGTTGGTATACGTGGGCTTACGCATGTAAAAACCCGTTCGGTCAAAACCGCTAAAAAAGATGATGATACTTGTTGATTCATTAAAATATATACCTTTGCGTTTATTTGTATCAAAAAATAAAGTACATTCTCATACGGAGTCTTATTAAATATCTAAAAATGGAACAATTTAAGGAGGTTCTCTTTCGGTTGACGCTCCTGCTGCTTTTTGTTTTATGCCTTTCGCCTCAAACAGCACGGGCACAGTCATGCAACATCACAATCGAAACCAGTAGGCAGGGAAATATAAATATCAATAATGGCATTACCTCTTTTACGCTAAAGGTCAATTTTGGGCAGGAAATGGATCAAAATACCATTGATGTCGTTTTTTCCCCAAACATTGATTTTGCGTTTAGCGGAGGGCCGACTTTTGTATGGGCGTCTGATCACCAATCATGCAGCATTGGATATACGGTAGCTTCATTTAGCGATTCAAACAACAAGTATGATGTATATGCCGAAGTAACGGCCAAAACAACAGGAGGAGCAGATATTTCGTGTAAATCGCCGCTTTTTCATGTCGACAAAAAAAGGCCTGTTTGCTTTGCAGTCGATTGTAGTCCTCCCACGATTACGCCACAAACCACAGGGAGTTTTGTGATCACCGTCAGGTACGATGAAGCAATGGATACAAACAAAGTGCCTGTCATAGCGTTCAAGACAGACGTAACCGAAACATTGGGCGGCGCGCCGCCTTCCACCGTCTGGTCGGGAAATGATTATGTGGTTACCTACCCGATTCTTCCTGCCAGCCAGCAACACGAAACGATAAATATTTCGGTAACGGATGGATATGATAAAGCCGGAAATGCACAAAACCAGGCAACGGGAAGCATTAAGATCGAAATGTCGCGGACGGTAGGGATTGTGAGTTTTGTGTCTGACGGAGGCGCCCATGTTAACAACCAGTCGACGACTTTTGGCGTCAAAACAACCTATTCCGGAAAGATGCAGGAAGCTACCGTTCCTTCCGTCGCCTTCGACAAAGACGTTACGGCATCGTTAACAGAGGAAACAGCGGCGTGGTCGAATGATGGAACGGTGTACACCCGCAATTACACGGTTACCGCCTCCACGCAAAATGATCCTGTGGAAGTAACCGTATCGGGCGCAAAAGACATCGCCGGGGAAGGCGTTGAGGAGAGCAAAGGCTCTTTCATGATCGACTTTGCGTCGCCGGAGTGCCAGATTACCGCGCCGAATGTTTCCAAAACGACCACGACCTGGACTGTTACCCTGACCTACAGTGAAGAAATGTCGTCTGCCGCGCCCACGCTCACGATAGCGCCTCTGGAAGCGCGCGCCGTTTTCGAGGGGACGCCGCCGACCGGAAGCTGGGATGCAACCGGGAAAATTTATACCGCCGTTTTCACTGTTTCAAGAACTCCGCCGGGAGTATACGTTCCGGCCGCCAATATAAAGGTAAGCGGCGCCGCGGATGTTGCCGGAAATGTACAGGAAGAGGCAAACCGGCCGTTTACCGTCGACCAGCGCGACACGGATGTCTCGGTAAGCATGAATCCGTCAACGATCCAGAGCAGCAGCTCGAACGCCAAACTGACGCTCCTATTCAATGTAAACATGGATCAGACGTCGACGCCGGTCATTGCTTTCGACCCCTCCGACATGCAGGGCGCCATCACGCCCAGGGCAAACAGTGCGGGATGGGTAGACGACAAAACCTGGACGGTGGAATACGACCTGGACAAAACAAAGAAAGTGGAAATACGGGATATTGACGTCACCGTGAGCGGCGCTAAAAATGCCGACGGCGAAACGATGACCGCGGTCAAAGCGGCTGATGTGTTCACGATTGATTTCCTTGCGCCTTCGTGCGTGGTGACCTTTACTCCTGCCGTGGTGCTGGACGGGACAGCCACGCTTGACATTACGCTCGTGTACGATACCGATATGAATATTTCCTCCGAACCCAATATTACATTCGGCAATTTCAACGATTTCGCACGCACATTTACCGGCAAAACGTTCCGGTGGGACAATCCGAGAACCTGCGTTGTCAGCTACACGGTGGTTGATCAGGGCGAACAGCGACAGGTGCTGATCACCGCAAGCGAGGCCAGAAATACGAACGGGAATGTACAGGCCAAAAGCGATGCCGCAAATTTGCTGGTGGTAGACATGCTCGATTTTGTGGTGACTGCCACGCCCAATTTGCCGATCATCAATTGCAGTTCATCGCAACTGGTGATCACTGTGGGATTCAACCAGCCCATGGACGAAACGAAGAACGACATCATCTCGTTCCCGAACTTCGATCCGGAGGGATTCATAACGCCTGTCAAAACGGAATGGACAAGCGGCAACAACATGTCTGTGTTTGTGGCCGAGTATGCGGTACATCCGGATCAGCCGGCCGGCAGGACCTTAACGGCTTCCGTCGATGTAGCCGTAGCCACCGTTAACAACTACCTCGGCAGGGCATATCCCGGCGAAACCGTCCTCGCGGTATTTTCCGCCGAATCCGATCCGCCGAATATTACCGGAACATCCGCCAAAGAACCCCAGTGCTACGGCATCGAAAACGGTGAAATACACATCGCGGCGAGCGGCGGTGCCGGCCCGCTCACTTACGTCTGGACAAAGGACGACGAACCGTTTACGGCAACGGAAGCCGACGTTACAGGTCTCGGCGCGGGAAAATACGACGTGGTGATAGAAGGATCGGATCATTGTTTTGCAACATACGGCATTACCTTAACCAATCCCGAATCGGTTACGCTGGCCGCCGAAGTAAGACATCACCTTGAGAAGCGCGATGACGGCGAAATCGTCCTGACGGCAAGCGGCGGAACGCCCCCGTATACATACTATATGGACAACAGTCCCCAGGGCGATCAAACCGGCTATACCGGCCTGGATGCGGGCATATACAGTTTCGAAGTGAAAGATGCCAACAGTTGCACGGCCCTCGCCAGCGCCGAAGTCAAAAACTATCAGTCGCCCACGATCTTTACGCCCAATGGCGACGGATATAATGACGTCTTTATGGAAGGCTATCCCGTAGAGATATACGACAGGAACGGGACTTTGGTCTATAAGGGGGATAATGGCTGGGATGGCCGCTACCGGGGACAGATTGTCCGGCCGGCTGTTTATTTCTACATCATCACTTTCCCCGAAGGATATAAGAAAAAAGGAACCATCCAGCTTTACAAACCATAATTTCACCGACACGCGAAAGGAATGTCCATGAAAAGACTGATTATCATTTTTACCGGCATCACGATGCTTGCACTGGCGAACATCGCCGGAAGTTCGGCGCAATCGAAATCGAAGGCGCAGCAGTATTTCGATAAGCGCGAATATGCGCTTGCCATACCCGAATACGAAAAGGCGCTCAACAAAAAGAAAATACCGCGTCCGGAACAGGCGCTGATCGAAGGTCATATCGGCATGAGCTATTATTACCTCAACAAGCCGAGGGAGGCGGCGAACTGGCTCAAAAAAAGCGTCACGCACGGTTATCAGACTGCCGCCGTGTACTGCATCAGCGGACTTGCGCTGCAAAAGCAGGAAAAATACGACGACGCCCTGGCATCCTTCCTCGAATGTCTTAAAATCGATTCTAACTATGCCGATGTGAAACGGTACATCGCCTCGTGCGAATATGCCCTGGCGCATCCCAGCCCGAATGACGGGATTAAGCTGCGCTCGTCGAAAATCAACACCGACGGCAGCGAATACGGTATTTCGCCGGCTTCGGGAGAGGTTTTCTTCTCGCGCGCAGCCACGAAGGGACGCGACATAGACCCCCGAACCGGACTGGGGTTCACCGAAGTGTATTCGGCAAAGCTCGAAAAGGACGAGCTGGTAAAGCCCCAAAAGGAAAGCGCCTTCATGAAAACCTATTACAATACGGGCGTTTTTGCATTCGACTCGCTCACCAGCTATATGTATATGACCATGTGCGACCCCAAAAGCGGGCGCTGCGGCATTTACCGGAGCAAATTCAACCGCAGGAAATGGGAAAAGCCCGAACCGTTCCTGATCAATGATCAGCACGACATGGCGCATCCCGCGCTTGCAAAAGGCGGCTCGCGGCTGTATTTCACATCCAATGCACCCGGCGGACACGGGAAAACCGACATCTGGTATGCCGACCGCCTTTCGGAAAGCCAGTGGTCGGAACCGGTTAATGCCGGCCCGCAAATAAATACGCCGGGAAGGGACGAGTTTCCATTCATCGAAAATGACCGGCTGCTTTATTTTTCATCCGACGGACATCCCGGTTTCGGCGGGCTGGATATTTTTTCGGCGGGCATGGATGGCGACCGCCTCGGCAATGCCGAAAATCTGGGACGTCCGTTCAACAGCGGCGCAGACGATTTTAACCTGATCTCTTTCGGTGAAAACGGCTTGCTGATATCGTCGCGCAACATCACGAAAAGCGACGATATTTATATCTTCAGCAAAAAGGATCTCCCCGCTCCCGCCCTGCCCGAGGAAAAGGAAGAAGTGAAAGAACCCGAACCCGTACAGGCCGAACCCGAACCCGAACCAAAGCAGCCCGTTGTGACGGAACCGCCTGTAACGGAAACGCCGCCTGTAAAAGAACCGGTTCGCAGGCCGCAGGAAGGAATCGGAACGTTCTATTACGATTTCAACCTCTTCGTGCCGCAACGCGAATACAGGGAAATGTATGAAAATATTGCCGGCCTGATGAAGAGCAGCCCGACCGTGAAGTATGTCATCGAGGGTTATGCCGACGACCGGGGCAATACGCCTTTCAACCGGGAACTGTCCGAAAAGCGCGCACAGTATATCTACGACCGGCTGGTTGACCGCGGCGTCAATCCGGCGATGCTGAGGATCGAAGGCTTCGGCGACGGAAAGCCGGCCGTCCCGAATGCTTCCACCGAAGAGGAATACCGGTTGAACAGACGTGTCGTTATTCGTGTTGATCTTTAGAGTATATGGATATGAAAAATTTTGAAACAGTCTTCCGGGGAGAGAATGGCAGAGCACAAAAAGCGCCCTTTCGGGAATTTCGAGGCGTCGTTTTAGCGGTCGTTTTGGCGCTGATGGCGGGAACGCGCGTCTCGGCGCAAAATGATGTGCTGCTGACCCAGCAGTGGCTTTCGCGGATCAATCAAAATCCGGCGGCCACCGGCAACTCGGACAATATCGACATCTTTGTGCTGGCCCGCCGGCAATGGACAGGCTTCGACAATGCGCCGCTCACGCAAACGCTCAACATCCATAACTATTTCCAGCGGATCCGTTCGGGGCTGGGATTAACCGCCACGCACGACGAAACCGGAATCGGCAACCGGCTCATCAACGCCAAGCTGGCTTACGCCTATCACGTCAACCTGGGCGAAAAATGGCTGCTGTCGCTGGGATTGTCGGCAGGGATTCTTCAAAATACCTTCGATCCGTCCGGGCATTTTTACATCGATACAGCCGATCCCCTGTTAGCGACCCTCGAAAAGAAAAGCCAGCTGGATCCCGATTTCGATTTCGGCATCGAGCTGAGTTCGCAGCGCTTCCTGTTTGGCGCCTCGGTAACGCATATCGCCCGCCTGCCCGATGCTGCAACCACTTTAAAGCTGTCGCAGCAGTATTTCGGATACGTCAGCTACAAGCAGCCCGTGGGCGAGTCGTTCGACCTGATTGCCGGCGTGCGCGGAACCAATTTCGACGAAGCGTACTTTGTCGATTTCAGCCTTACGGGAATGTTGCTCAAAAAGTACTGGATCGGCGCCATGTTCCGGCCCGATAACGCCGTTGCCGGGATGATCGGCATGCAGATCGGATTTGTACGGCTCGGATATTCGTACGACTATTCGATGGGAAGCGCTGCATCGTTGGCCAAAAATTCGCATGAGATCATGCTTTCGTTCAAAATAGGAAAACCGAAGAGAGTCATCAATACCAAATCGCCGCGTTTTATCGAAGAATAAGAATTTATTACCCTTTCAAAGAAATCAATATGCCTCCCGTAAATAGACCCCGCCCCGGCCAAAGGCCCCCGGTGCAAGCCCCGAAAAAATCGACCGGTTCCAATGGCGCTGCCATAGGAATCATCATTGTTATTGCAGTTCTTGCGCTCATTGCCGCCGGATATTTTTTCGGTCTCCCGTATCTCCAGAAGTATCTTCAAAAATCGCCGCTGGAAGCTATCATTCTTGAGAATACGCCGCCGGCGGATACAACAGCCCAAAATCCGGACGGCGAAGTCCTCAGCGAACCGGAAATCGAAGTTCCTCCCGTCGAAGATATTGTTGTGAAACAGGAATCATCTTCATCGGCGCCCAAGGGATACTACATCATCGTGGGCAGCTTCCGCAACCAAAGCAATGCCGACAGGATGGTGCAAAACACAAGGAAAGACATCAAACTCGAAACGGTCTATTTTGAAGAACTGGAGCTTTATCGCGTATCGGCAGGTCATTACGACAATATCCACACGGCTTACAACGACACGTACAGCGTTAAGGATTTAGAGGGCTGCGCCAATGCCTGGGTGCTGGAAAACCGGTAAGTCAAAAATTTTTACCGGTTCATGTAACAGTTTTATGATGTTACAAAAATGGCGGTTTACGATGAGAGTCTACCACGGGAGTAGTGTGGAGATCATTGACATTGACCTGTCGCAATGTGAACTTCATCGCGATTTCGGAAAGGGATTTTATGTTACCGGTATTCGTGAGCAGCGGAATATTGGGCAAAGCGAAAAGGAAAAAGTTAAAAA
>JAISDP010000160.1 GCA_031264715.1 Bacteroidales bacterium | reverse complement strand
AAAACGTGTGCGCCACCGGATCAAAATCCCGTATGGGGTTTCATATGATGAATCTCCTACGGAGATTTGTTGATGTTTTTCGCATTGATTTCTATTGATATGAATGCCCTGACGGGCATCCCGTCAGGGACGACATATCGGTAGCCCCGATGATCGCGGGGGTGAAACCTCAAGAAGATTGAAGTGAAACCTCAAGAGGATTGAAGTGAAACCTCAAGAAGATTGGAGTGAGACCTCAAGAAGATCGGTGGAAAACGGCAGTTGAAAGTTGAAAGTCCCGTCAGGAACGACAGATTGGTAGTCCCCCGTCAGGGACGACAATTCAAAATTCAAAATTCATAATTATTCTTAAATGAAAAAGTATATCAAAATTTTGTGGATTGTTCTTTTCGCAGGATGCTCCTCACCCAAAGACGGGTCGGAGTCCTTTTTCCTGGAAATCGATCCCGGCCAGAGCGTTCAGAACTTCGGTGCGGAAGGCGGATACAAGGCGGTTACCGTTATGACCAACTGCGCCGTTGAGACGAGCGCCAGCCGGGAATGGTGTACTCCCGTGATCACGCCGGGCTACGCTACCGACAATCTCAGGATTACCGTTGCCGAAAACGTGTCGACGGAAGATCGGACAGCCACAGTGAGCGTTACGGGCGCGGAAGTGAAGCAAATCGTCAACCTGACGGTACATCAGGCAGGCATTACGCCGGCCGTATCGGTCAACCGAACCGCCGTATCGCTTCCGGACGGAGTGTCGGACTTTACGCTGGGCGTAACGGCAAATGTGCCTGTCGTCTTCGATAAACCCGCGTGGATCACCGAAAAAGCAGGAAATCACTGGGAACGGGGCGCCAAAACCTACGCTTTCACGGCGGATCCCTTGCCCGAAGGCGCCATGCTACGCGAAGGAGACCTGACGGTAAGAACGGTCGAAACGTTTGCCGGCGTGTCGCCCGTGCCCGTACATGTCACACAAACCGGCGTTCATCACACCCGTGTCATTGCCCATCGAGGCTACTGGAACAAAGCGGGAGCGGCGCAAAATTCGCTCGCCTCGCTGCAAAACGCCATCGAACTGGGCGCTTACGGCTCCGAACTGGACGTATGGATCACTACCGACAATGTGATCGTCCTGAACCACGACGCCACATACCAGGGCGTGAGCATGGAAAATTCACCCTATTCGGCCATAGCTCCGCTGCGCCTGTCCAACGGCGAACCCCTGCCTGTGCTCCAGCAATGTATTGACCTCGTCAAACAGCAGACGCAGCCGAATAAAACAAAACTGATCATCGAAATAAAAACGCACAGCAACAACACCAACAACAAAAGATGTGTGGATGCAGTGGTAAAGATGGTCAATGACAGCGATGCGGCGGATTTGGTGGACTATATCGCCTTCAGCCAATATGTCTGCGGAGAACTGATCAAGAGCAATCCTCAGCATCGGGTAGCCTACCTGAACGGCGACCTGACACCCGCGGCGCTGAAAACAGCCGGCTACTGGGGACTCGACTACCCCATGGCTACCCTGAGAAATAATACCGCGTGGACGAATCTGGCAAAAGCGGCAGGATTGACCACCAACGTCTGGACAGTCAACAGCGCTGCGGACATGCAGTATTTCATCAACATGGGCGTCGATTTTATTACAACGGATGATCCGCAAGCGCTGAAAAATCTGTTGAGATAAAAATTGAAAATTGATTACGCCCTTTCAGAGCTGAAAGGGATTTTCAGGGTCTATAAGAATATAAACTACCGCTGACAGGGGCAAACCCGACATTGTTTCCCGTCAGGGAAACCATATCAATAGAAAAAAGATGCACCGCAACCGGATCAAAACCCCGTATGGGGTTTCACATGATGAATCTCCTACGGAGATTGGCGGATGTTTTCCGCATTGATTCTATGGATATGAATGCCCTGACGGGCAATGTTTTGTTTATTTGATGCCGGAAGTTGATAACCCCGGGCAAGCGAAATGCAGCCCGGGGTGTGGCGGACATCGCTTGCCCGCAACCCCCGTAACGGCCCGTAGCAGGTTGAACTGCTCCGCAGTTCGGACGGAGGAGAGGGACGTCGGTCTTTACCCCGGGCTACGCCTGAGGCTTGCCCGGGGTTATCCAAATTAGACGCCTGCCAGCGTCAGGCTGCGTAGCCGACAGGTTGGTATACATAAGTTTACGTAAAACGACCTGACAGGGTCGTCAGACCTGTCAGGCCTGTCAGGGTCAATAAGAATATAAACTACCACCGCTGACAGGTCTGTCGACCACTGTCAGGGTAACGCGCAGCTACCCTGTCAGTGGTCTTGACCCTGACAGCGGTGGTAAGCAGTAGCGGTTCCAATCCCTGTCAAATCCCTGACAACTACCGATGCGCATACGCAGCCAAACATTGCGGGAAGGTAGGAAATCGTTCCTGCCACCGATTTTTTGTTTTGCTCGTCGCAAGGTACCACCGATTCCTTATCAGCCTGTTCGGTGGAGAAAACGGCCTTGATACCGGTAGTTACACCCAGCTTGCGCAGGCGTTTCCGCAGTACATGCGCCAGGCGGCAGTTGAATGTTTTCGAAAGGTCGTCGACGCGGATTTGCAACGGGTCGAGCTTTCCGCCGGCGCCCATGGAACTGACGATGCGCTGACGGTTTTCCAGGGCGCAGTACAACAGGTATACCTTGGGCGAAAGCGTGTCGATAGCATCTACCATATAGTCGTAAGGGCGGCCGGCAATCTCCATCAGGTATTCGTCACGGATAAATTCGCTGACGGTTTCCAGTTGTATGTCGGGATTGATATCGCGGAGGCGCTCGGCCATCACCTCTGTTTTTGGACGGCCTTCGTTGCTGTAAAGCGCCAAAAGCTGGCGGTTGCGGTTGCTGGGCTGCACGGTATCGCCGTCAACAATGGTCAATTTCCCGATCCCGGCGCGGCATAACATCTCGGCAGCATAAGCGCCCACCCCTCCCAGGCCGACTACCAGTACATGCGCCGAACGTAATTTTTCCAGATTCTCCGCATGAATCAACATTTCAGACCTTACAAGCCATTCCGTTTGATACAAAATAAATGCAAATTAGTGTTTTGTTTACCGATTATAATTACTTTTGCAAAGATAATCATTCGATGGCAGATGCTGCCATACATTCAATAATATAGAAAAACAGACTTTATGGACAAGCACGGTAGCTCAATTTTTGACGGGAATAATTCTGTCGGTATGGAGCAGGCATTGGATTGCGTGATCCAGCAAGTGGGCAGGAAACTTAACCCATTGGAAAAAAGTATCATCAGCCTGTTATACGATAATTGCACGAATCGTTTGAACCATCGGTTCACTATTGATGCGGAAAACGATTTGCTTGCCGTCGAAACCGACGGACAGGCAGGAATCGTTGAGTTGACCGAGGACTATGCGTGTACATTCAAGACAGACCCTGTATATGCAAAGTCAGCCAAAGAAATTGCCGGGAAAGTAGCTGCCGCCAGCGGAAAGATATATCGTGAAATGTCGGTATGCGGGTCGCAACCTTTAGCCACGTTCCTGTCGCTGTCGTCGGATATGCCGTCCACCGCCTCTGCCCGGGCTGATTTGCAACGCGCCATATCCGATATGGCTTCGTACGGCAATACATACGGTATACCTGTGATGGGTGGCGATATGCGATTCAATAATTCGGAAAACCAGGGTATTGCTGCCAATCTGTTAACTATTGGCTTGATAGACAAGGGAACCATGCTTGTTTCCGGCTGTCAGGGCGTGGATAACCCCGTTTACCTGGTTGGCGCTCCCGATGCCGGGAAACAGATCGCTTCAAGCGCTTTTATCGCACGGTCGTTATACGAACTGATATGCGATTTGCATGACGAAGACGCTATTGTAGCCGTTCAAAACATTAACGGCGGCGGAATTGCAGGCGCTTGCGCGGATATGGTGGCCAACGGAACTAATGGTATTGAACTGAATACAGAAATGTTTGCCGAGGAACAAAAGCTGACGGAATTTATTCCCGACAAGGTGATGATGATCCTCAAGAGGGAATATGGCAAGAAGTTGGAAAAAGCCTGCCACAAATGGAATATGCGTTGCATGCAGGTAGGAGCGACGACCGGCGAACACAAACTGAAAGTGGTAAAAGGCCGGGCATCCCTCGCTGACCTTCCGGCTTCGGTTCTGTCAATGTTTTACGGCGCGTTACCCGGAAAAGATATTGAACTGATACCTGTTGCTGCCACAGACGGAACATCTTCCACAGAAGCGCCCATCCCCAATGAACACAAGGAAGTGGCCAAATTCCTGGTGACTTGCCCCAACCTTGTGTCGCAACAATGGATTTTCGAACAGTTCGACAGTACGGTAGGCACCAATAACCTTTCGACCAACTTTATTTCAGACGCGCCTGTCCTCCAAATCAAGGGAGCGCGGCACGCTTTGGCTGTATCGTTTTGCCAAAGCGCTACCGATATTGCAAAATATCCCGGAGCGGCCAATTTTGTGGTAGCAGAATCGTTGCGCAGGGCGGTCTGTTCGGGCGGCGTTCCGTATGTATTGACCGGCTGCCTCAATTATAGCGGGGATATCGATGAAAAAGTCCTGCAACATATTAACGAACATATCGCATTGTTCTGCAAGAAAACAGGAGTTTCTTCATCGGGAATCTGTATGAACCGTGTGGCTAAGGGCAAATCGGTTATCAGCAACCTGTCGGTCGGCGCCATTGCCTTCCTGAACGATAAGCGCCAGCACATGACCATGTCATTCAAAGGGAAAGGCGATATGATCTATATGCTCGGCAAGTCCACCAACAACCTCGACTCTTCGGAATATATCCGCAACCGCCACAATATCAAAGATACGCCGCCACAATATGTCGACCTGGATGTGGAAGCAAAACTGTTGCGAGTCGCCCAAAAGGTGATTGCCCGCAAATTGGTCAAGTCGGCGCATAGCATTTCGAAAGGCGGCTTGTTTATGGCATTGCTCGAATCGGCCATGGTGCGCAGCTTCGGCTTCGATATCACTGTGGACGATGAGATACGCAAGGATGCGTTCCTGTTCGGCGAATCGCCGTCGCGGATTGTTGTGAGTGTGGCTATGGCACGCGAAACGGATTTCATCGATTTCATGATGGAGGCTGAAATACCGTTCCTGACGCTTGGGCACATCACCCGCGAGGAAATTCGCATCGACGACAATTCGTATGGATTTATCAGTGACTACAAGAAAAAATATTTCGGGCAATAAGCCTCAAAATAAGGAAAGGGCTGCCATTGCGCAAATGTTTAATAAAATCGCGTGGAGGTACGACTTCCTGAATCATTTTTTTTCCTTCCATATCGACAAGATATGGCGGCGCAAGGCAGTGAACGAACTGTGCGGACGACAACTTGACAAAGTGCTTGATGTTGCTACCGGCACGGCCGACTTGGCATTAGCCATTCAAAAACGTCTTCATCCGGGACATATCACCGGTGTTGATATTTCAGAAGGGATGCTGACCGTTGGCAGGCAAAAGATTGAAAAGACCGGCCTGGAACAGCAGATCAGCCTGGAGTATGGCGATTCGGCAGCCCTGCCTTTTAATGATCTCACGTTCGATGCTGCTACCGTGGCTTTTGGCGTACGTAATTTTGAACATCTCGAAAAGGGCCTCGGCGAGATGTTCCGTGTGCTGAAAACCGGCGGTAAAGTAGTTATTCTTGAATTTTCTATTCCCCAAAACCGTATATTCCGCAGTATTTTCCATTTCTACTTCTTCAGGATACTGCCGTTTGTGGGACGATTGGTGTCAAAGGACGCCCATGCATACAATTATTTACCCGATTCGGTACAGTCATTCCCTCATGGCGCGGAGTTCAAGAGCAAAATGGAAAGTTGCGGTTTTTCGGGAGTAACGGTCAGGCCGCTGACTTTCGGAATTGCAAGCATCTATGCGGGAATCAAACAAAACACATAAAAAGGCAGGAGATAAGCCAATGAACATGAAGATTTTCCTTGTCGGTTTTATGGGTAGCGGCAAAACAACTGCTGGCAGGCAACTAGCCGAACTGTTAGGTTTTGATTTTGTGGATACCGACCGTTTTATCGAGATGCAGCAAGGGATAACAGTTACCGAGATATTTGCACAGCGTGGCGAAACTGCTTTTCGCGATATGGAACGTAATGTACTGCTGGATTTGCAAAAACACGAATATGTAGTGGTATCAACCGGCGGCGGTATGCCCTGCCACGGCGACAATATGGATATGATGCTTGCCAGCGGTAAAGTGGTGTACCTGAAGACATCTCCACAGGCTCTCTCCCGCCGCCTCCTGCGCTCGCATACCGAACGGCCGCTCGTCAAGGGAAAAACCGGGGAAGAACTGCAACAGTACATCGTGGAGAAATTGGCCGAACGCGAGCCTTTTTACAGCCGCGCACATGTGACTGTGCAAACGGAGAACTTTTCGGTGGAAAAGCTTTTGCAGACGCTCAACCTGACGGGATAAAGAGCTTGTTTACCGGGAGAACCTGTTCATAATTTCATACTTGAAACAAAATTCTCGCATTGATTTTCACCTGCTTCCACACGGATACGCTCGTCGGTTACTCTTCATTGAGAGTGACATTCGTATCTAAACAACATTTATTTCCGGCTCCAGCCTGATGCCGAACTTCCGGTCGACCGAATCGATGATTTTTTGTGCAAAATCAAGTACCTCTTTCCCTGTAGCGCCGCCATAGTTAACAATCACTATGGGTTGCCGCTTATGGGCGCCAACATTTCCATCCTGTGTACCTTTCCATCCGCAATGCTGTATCAGCCATGCTGCCGACATTTTCCAATATTCATGCGATACGGGATACAAAGGCGCTTGTGGGTCCAATTCGCATATCTCTCTCGATTTTGCAGTATTAATAGTCGGGTTTTTGAAAAAACTGCCGGCATTACCCAATTCCGCCGGATCGGGCAACTTTTGGCTACGGATGCTGATAACTGCTTGCCGTATGTTTTCCATGGTCATATGTGTGTTGCGTACCAGTTCCGTTTTAAGATCGGCATATTTCACGTTGGGTTCAAACCTTTTGGATAACTTGAACTGTACAGCCGTAATCAGGTATTTCCCCTTATTCTTTTTGAAAAAACTGTCGCGATAATCGAACTGGCATTGCTGGTTGTTGAATATGACTGTTTGTCCTGTGGTCTTCTCTACGGCTTCGACGGTTTCAATCGTTTCCTTCGCTTCGGTACCGTAGGCTCCAATGTTTTGTATCGGACTGGCGCCCACTGTTCCGGGTATGTACGACAAGTTCTCCACTCCGGCATAATTCCTCGTTACACACCAACTGACAAAATCGTCCCAGGCTTCGCCGGCTCCGGCACGTACCCACACGTCATCATCGGTTTCGGCGGTTACTTCAATCCCTTTTATCACCGGATGGATCACCATTTCGCAACGGTTGGACACAAACAGCACATTGCTGCCTCCGCCCAACAAAAAGGCGCTGGAAGGATCGGGAAGCGACCGGACAAAATCAGCCAATTCGGTTGCATCGTCCGATTCGACAAAAACAGAGGCTGTGGCAGGTACGCCAAAAGTATTGTATAAAAGCAGGGGCACTTCTTGCCGGATATTGATCATAGCAAAATTTAGATTTTTCGTATATAAGAAGATATGCCAACAACATTCAATTTTGAACTGAACTCAAAGCAGGGCAAAGATAGGAATTTTTCTGTTTTATGACGTGTTACAGGATAAAAAGCATAAACGGTACGGTATAAAACACTAAGGGTTATATAATTGTCGCTTTGAGGCTGAGCTTACACGGTGCTATCAACCTCAGATGCCTTCCGGTATCAAATGCACAAAACAATGCCCGTGAGGGCATTCATATCAATAGAATCCATGCGGAAAACATAAACAAATCTCCGTAGGAGATTCATCATATGAAACCCCATACGGGGTTTTGGTTTGGGTGCCGGCACACGTTTTTCTATTGATATGGTTTCCCCTACGGGAAATATCTTCTACCGATCTGCCATCCCTGACGGGATTTGGTCGATATTAACCGATATATCATCTTCTACCAATATGTCGTCCCTATGGGGA
>JAISDP010000142.1 GCA_031264715.1 Bacteroidales bacterium | reverse complement strand
CTGTTTGTGGTTTTATACGTTGCATAAAGCACGTCAAGCAATTGCAATTCCTCTTCAATAATCGGCAGTCTTTCGTCAATCTGTTTTAGAGTAGCCTCAACGTTTTTGTTTTTGTTTTTCAGGCCGTTTTCGTTATAAACGATGATCAGGGCATTCAAAAAATCTTCGGCCTTTTGATAGGATGCATCGTCCATGCTCAAACTGATAATTGTTTTTTCCTTGCTCAAAAGCGAAACGTTCAATGCGCCTGCAAATCCGGCAGATGCGCTTTTGACGCTGATTCTGGAAACAACAACAGGATTCTGATAGCTGCTGCCGGGCGTATAATACAGGGATGGAGATATTACAATACTGCCGATGGGGGATTGTGCCGGTACATTAAATTTGGTGGCGATACTTTGGGTAAAAACGCCATTCCTTTTAGCAAAGTTGGAAAGAACCACCACGCTGTCAGGTTTCAACTCCACTTGAAAAGAAAGGTCATCCTGTTCATAAGAATCTGGAAATGCAGCAATAACAGGCGATTGAGTGTACAGGTCAATGTCTCTGAACCATCCTTTCTCTGCATAGCTGATGTTCAGATTCAAACGCTTCACCACTTCCTGAATGAGTTGCGGAGACATGAACATGTCGATTTCATTATTAACGTTGGCTTTAGCTTTGAATTGATTACGTTCGGTAAACCCCGATGACAGATCCGAAAAATCTTCCTCGACAATCAGCATGGTAGCCGTGCATTGATAGGTTTTGGGCGTAGCTTTGATCCATATGAAAGCAAGAGCGCAGCACAGGGCTACCGACATCACAAACCATGGCCAGTACCTGATATATCTGTTCAAAAATTCAAATATTTGAAAATCTTCGTTTTTTTGGGGTAGGAGTTGATTTTCCATGAGATTATTTACTTAACACGATTACACTCAATGATATTAATAACGACGTCAAAGAAAGCCACATGCCCAATGACCGGTTCTCATTTATTTTTGATTGCGCAGCCCTGGCATTGGTTGCCCCGACATATACCACATCATTTTGCTGCAGGTAATAAACAGGCGAATGTATCAGGTCTACGGAACGCAAATCTACCCTGTGGTAGGCGGCTATGCCGTTTGCTTCGCGCTGTACAAGAACATCGCTGCGTTTTCCGTATATGGTCAGATCTCCAGCTTTGCCCAAAGCCTGCAACAGTGTAATCCTGTCGCCGGCAACGGTGAATGTGCCCGGAGCCATAACTTCACCCAGCACGGAAACCTGAAAATTCATAATTTCTACGGTAACGATGGGATCTGGAACCCGGTCTTCCCGAATCAATCTTTGTTTGAGTTCTTCAGCCAGTTGTGTTCGCGTGAACCCAGCAACCTTTATTTTCCCGAAGACGGGGAATTCAATATTCCCCTCCATATCGACCAGGTAACCAAGCGTAGTTTGCGCCTCGGAAGCCAGGAGGGTGCTTGTGCCTGCATAAGTGGTGACAAATGGAAGATTGAAAGGCGCCGCCATTTCAGGCCTTCTGCAGGATACTATGATGGATAGCATATCGTTGGGCTGAAACCTGACGCCCTGCTTGATCTCTCTTTTGTGGGTGGACCCCTCGGCGGCATCCTGCAAATAGGTCGTCTTTTTCGACGTCTGACACGAAACCAGCATACAGCATAACAAAGGGATGAACTTCAAACTGTTTTTAATCGGACACATACTGTATATTAAAATATTAAACTCTATACTCTATTATGGCTCTGATGAATTTGACATAATGCTACGGCTTCGCCACTGTCAGTCACATTCAACACCGTGCCTGCCGCATTTTTATACTAAGCCGTTATCAGGGTAGACGAGGCTGTTCAAAAAATCTATTTTCGAGCGGGAACGGTGAAGCCCTCGCTCTGGTAATTAACTTCGTTGACGGTTCCGCCCAACGCTGCTCAACTGTATTACAGACGCCAAAAGAATTAACATTGGCTAAAATGGTAACGTAATGGAGAAACGTGTTCCGGATTCTTTTGCGCTTTCATAACCCACATAACCATTCAGGACTTGTTCGCCCAAAAGTTTTATGCCGGTAAACTTCTTTTGGAACACATTGTTTTGCAGGTGTTCCGGTATTACCCCCGTATTGAATACATAAAATGAAAGCGCATATTTTGTCCCTTCATATCCGGCATACACAATATCTCCGTCAGAAACCATGCTTACTGCATTTATCAGCATACTGCGTAAAATCTGCGCCAGTATGTCAACGTCTGTCGTTAAAGTTATTTCGGGAAATGGAGGCGCCAGCGCAATTTTCTTACCCTGCGATATCTTTTGCGTCCGAACTGCACGAACAGCGTCGTCTAAAATATTGAACGCGTTGACTGAAGTAAGCTGCATTTTCAGTACGCCGTTTTTGGCGTCAACCAGTCGCTGGTGTTCTATAAACTCATCCGCAAATGGAGAGGAACCTGTTTGTTTCAATGTGTCAAGCAGGTTATCCAGTTGCCCTGACTCATCTACCTTTTCAACCAGGTTACCCAGAACTGAAATGTCGCTGTTTGAACCTGAGCCGAAGACGGTCTTATTCAGAAATTCTTTTCGTTTTTCTTCGCTGCCCTTAATATCGGCCAGATTGGTAACCACAAAAAAATCGCCGTTTATTTCAAGCGGAGCGCACGAAATTTTGAAATCGAATGACGTTAATTGTCCGTCGACAAGTGAATTGATATGGCATTCTCCATTTTCCTGATTGTGCGATTTGATACACTTCATGATGGTGTTGACCGCGCCGCAGTTACGGCACGCTCTTGAAGTACCGCAACCGCCTTCCGTCATATCCGAATATATGCACGATACAAGTTCGCCGGGGCGCAATCCCAAAGTTTTGTCCATCGTACCCAATCCCAGCAGTGACGTAATGGCTTCGTTTGCATACACAATCTGCCGGTTCTTATCCAGAATAACGCCCAAATTCGGCATGGATTTCACAATTTGCTGCGCATATTCCTTACCGTTGACAAGTTTGTGCTTTCGCGTAATTGCACGTTGCGAACTCCTTTTCTCAGGAGCATGGTAGGTTTTTACAACATTGATTTTTCCCAGCATGCTTTTGACAACATCCATCTCGACATTATTCAGGATGACTTGCGGAATATGTTTTGAACGCCCCATAAAGGCATTCAATATTCTTTTCTCGGAAGACAGCCATCCTTTGTCGGCTTTGCACACAAGGAACGTTGAGTTGAAATGCCCGGTTACTTCTACCGGATAATCTCCTGTAGCCAGAGGCGGGAATTTCATGATTACTACATCAACATCGGCAAATGCTTTAAAGGGGTCTAATTTGGCTCCAACCATGTTGTAAGACTTCACCCTCCAGACGCCATTATCGAGAAACGGCGATACGACCTTGCATTTCAAACCTTTAGTCATCAGCCAATCGCTCAACATATCACAAACAAATGTTTTCCCATCTCCGGGATAAATGCTGGTTACCATGATTTTGCGCTGCTTTTGGTCGGATTGGAAGAAATTCCATAACATGTGGTACATCAAAATATTTTTGATGTGATTGGAGTTTCCATACGATTTAATTTTTCCTTCATTAGGAATGATGCCTGCCACTTTCAATCCTGTTTTCCGTATGGTTTCACCGGGTGTGTTGAGTTTCCTGTTGAAAACTGCTTTCAGCGCCATCAGTGCGAAAGAGATAATAAATCCGAGCATGCCTGCCAATAACACATACATCAGGGTCTGATATCTGTTTATTGCCTGATAATCGGGCTTTTCTATGACTTGTATTGGAGATACGGCGCTAAGGTTTTGTTGAAAGCTTTTACTTTTTTTCAGTTCGTCCAGCGCAAATAAGTATTTTTGATCGCAGGTTTCAATTTCCTCCAGTTCATTTGGCGTTAATTTTGCAGAACCGTATAAAGCTTTTCGCCGGTCTTCCAGCGCTGCCGCCTGCACTTTGCTCTGTTGCAAGGTTATCAAGGCATTGTAATAGTTTTCGATAGCTTTGTTTTTTGTTTCCCTGTCGCCCGATAAAGGCAGAATAATCGCTGTTATTCCGTTTTTCAAATCCAGATGCGCCTGATTGATTTGTGGCAGCAAGGATACGGAATCATTTACCGCAAGATGATACAAACCGTTCAGATACTTCAATTTACTATTAATATTCTGATCCCTTTCGGCTAAATTCTGCATGTTGATTTGATGCTCAATAGCTTTTATTGAGTTTTCCGATACCGATATTTTTTCGCGCTCGGCAATTAGCCGATTCAGAATGCCTTCGCGTTGCTGCGCAATTCCCGTATGAATATCGCTTTGCAGTTTTTCCGTTGATAGCTGCAGTTCGTCTTTGGCATTTTGAAACAGGTTTTCACAAAAGGCAATGATAACGTTGGCCTTGTCTGTGTTCAGGATTTCGAAATGGCGTTTGCACAAATCCAGGATAATATCTAATGTTTGCCGGCCTATTCCGGGATCATCCGATATATAAAGCATGGTAATGATATCGCTGATTCCAACTCTGTCGACGGATACGGACGATATGGCCGTACTGCCGTAGTATGGCACATCGGGATGATGAATCATTTTGATGAGAAACGGATGCTCATCGGCTTGCGACATTAAATTCAGATAAGTAATGCTGTCTGTTTCGCCTGTCAAAGCCAAAATATCGGATGGAACGGATTTATGTAATGCATTGAAATTTTTGGCGGAAATAATCTCGGGATCAACTTTGGGTAAGGTCAAATGTGTCGCTAATAATTTCAAGCCTACCTTTTTTTGAAGTTCCTGATCGTTGATCAGTTGTACCACATTGTCCACCGTGATGGCCGGAAATTCCAAACCCGCATTCTCTTTCATGGATTGCGGCACAAATATGCCGGACGGTTTGGACACGTAAATTAAAGCGCTCGATTTGTATTTCGAAGAAAAAAATACCAAAGAGGCATAATACATAATTACAGCCGGCAATACTGAGCATATCAGTATTATTTTATAATGTTGCCTGAAAAACCTCATGCTAATCTAATATATATCAACTGAAAAATGGTTCTATAACGTTTTGTGCGGATAATTCAGAATCCTCAAATGATGACTTTTCAAGTCATAAATGCAAACTGATACCGCGCATTTCTCCATTTTACCCATACAATTCATTATAGCCTAAAAAATTTTGCGCAAGATAGTAAAAAAAAAAGTTTACGGTGAATTATTTACATAAAACGGCTGTTTTTTTTGATGAATGTTCTGTTTTTTACAACTGGCGATATTTTTTAAACAGAACTGACTTGCGAAATCCACCTGAATGTAGTTCAAATTCCATTTGTAAGGTACGACTTTAACTGTTGATTATCACCTTGTTTTGAAACACTGGGAGTTTTGGATAAAAACACTGGGAGTTTTAGGTAAAAACACTGGGAGTTTTGGGTAAAAACACTGGGAGTTTTGGATAGAAACACCGGGAGTTTTATTTTTGACCGTTGATTGTTATCTATCGCTGTTTATTATCAACGGCTGTCGTCTAAACACATCTTTTACAACATCCGGGTGTTCCGGTCTTTAACGCAACGGTCAACTCGCGGATAAGTCCCGATACCATAAATGGCCGCGCGGTTGCATTGTCGAAAAAATATTCCGCGCACGATATAATTATCATGTATCCCTTCTCAGGGACGCAAAGGCATTGAATGTTTATTTACTGCGAGCCGCGCGGTTTTGTGGGAAAAGCATCACTTTGCTATTCTAGGTTTTCCTTCGTTATTTCCAGGTTTTCCTTCGTTATTGTATAATCCTTGCCGTATTTGTAGATATCCAGATGCGTATTTTTGTATCCGCTGAAAGGATCGACTTTTTCGAAATGGAAATCGGACTGGAGCATGGGTAGCCTGAAAGCCGGCATACAGCGTCCGAAGTCCTTGCCGTACTTCCGCACGGCTGTTCCGAAATAGCAGGTAATGTCATATCCTAAAAAGGCAAACTGATATGCATATGACGAAATGCCGCCATAGCCGGTGAGCATGGTTGGTTCCGTATCATACATTTTGCGGAATTGCTGCAGGAACCTTTGCACCTCCGGCTTGTTGTAATCAACGTAAAAAGCCGTAGCATAACGGAACTCCAGCGTGTGCAGGTATTCCGGATCGAGATTCACGAATTTCGTCCAGCCTGCCAGCCCATAGAGGTTGATGCGGAAACTGTGCGACGAAGTATGGAGCTGGCCGGTAACTGCGTTCACAAAAGCCTCGTCGGCCGACGGGATAATGACTACATTCATCCGCTTCTTTTTCAGGTAATGGCCGGGCTGTTGCAGGCTGTCGAGGCGCATCCGGTGCACCGTAAAACTGCTGTCGGCAAACACTGTTCCCAGTTTGTTTTGATATGCGCTGAACAGCGCCTGGTCGGTCTCCGAATTGTTGCCGATCAGCGTTACATGTATGTCCGTCTGTTTCGAGAGGTAATCGACCACCGGGTTAATCGCATTGATTTCGCCGGCATTGACCTGCACCAGGTACGGGTTGTTTTTCAGGGATGCTGCGTTAATAGCGGTCGGCGATACGTAATAAATCCGGTTTTCGCCGGCAAATGACCTCACCTGGTTCACCATGTCCGTACCGAACGGGCCGATGATCAGATCCATATCCTTCATTGCCGGGCTTCTCAACAATTGTGCCATCTTTACAGTATCGCGCATGGTGTCGAATACGAATACCTTGGCATTGAGGCCCTGTTTCTTCAACGAGTCGATGGCCAGCAGGGCGCCTTCGTAAAATTCGAGCGCATTGGCCGAACGCGGATGAATCCAGTAGCGTCCGTCCCTGTATTGGAACCGGCCTTCGCTGTCTTTCACCATCGACGAGTCGGGAGCCGAAGCCGGCGAATTATCCGCCAGGAACAGCGGCAGCATCATGGCAATGCGAAATTCGTCCTGCGCAGTTTCGGCGCAATCAGGTGCATCGTCAATGGCCGCAGGCGCGCCGGCATCCTGTAAGCTGTCGTTGGCGGGTATTTGCATGTCCTGCCGAATGATCACCGTGTCGGTTTTCGATGTTTCAACCGGCAGATTGATGGGCACGGCATCCGTCAGGGGGATTTTAATTTGTTGCCCGATTTTCAGCTTGGGGTCGTTGGCGTCGATTTCCGGGTTGATCTCAAGCACCTCGTTCAAATCGACATGGTAACTTTTGGCAATGGAGAAAAGCGTCTCTTTGCGTTTCACCGTATGCACGGCATGTCCTGTTTTCGGCTTGGACGGTTGTGCCGCGCCATTGGTCTTTTTAGGGATGGTAATCACCTGTCCGGCCTGTAGCGGCGAGTGTTCCAGCTCGGGGTTATACTTGACCAGCTCGTCCCGGCTGATGTTGTAATGTTGCGTGAGCCAGTAAGCGGTTTGCCCCTTTTCGGTAATGTGGTAGATGAACAGCGCCGACTCCAGTTGGCTTCCTGCCGGCGCTTCTTCCGCTTTGACGGGGATTTTCAGTTCCTGGCCTATCTTGATGCCTTCGAATGCATCGGGATTATTGAATACAATATCCTTTTGCAGTACGTTATATGCTTTACCGATGGAATAGAGGGTCTCGCCCTGTTTCACTGTGTGCAGGTAAAAACTTTTCCCGTCGACCACAACTTTTTTTTTCGACGGGACGACCGTAACCTGCGCCCGGGCAGGCGGCGCAACGGATACACATATCAGGAAGAGGATAAGGACGCGCAATAAATTCATTCTTGTGACGTATTTCGGTTTATCGCGCAAAGCTAATGAAAAATTCGGACAGGCGGATTTAACAAAATTTATGAATTATGAACAATTGCAGTTTTTTATTTAAAAATTACCTTTGTCCGTAATTAATAATCATTCATTGTTCAACATAAAAATCAAAAACATCATGAAATCCATAACGTTATTTTCCATTTGTCTGTTTTCCTTCCTGTTTTTCGGAACATCCGTCAAATCCAACGCCCAGGACAAGAAGGCAAAAACAAGTTTCTACAAGTTAAGTTTTACATCGCTGGATGGTAAAAAAGTAAAATTCTCGGATTTTAAAGGGAAGAAGGTTTTGCTTGTCAATACGGCTTCGAAATGCGGTTATACCCCGCAATATGCCGATTTGCAAAAACTTTCGGAGCAATATAAGGGTCGCCTGGTAGTTATTGGATTTCCTTCCAACGATTTTGGCAAGCAGGAGCCTGGCACCAACGAAGAAATCGCCGGCTTTTGCCGGGAAAATTACGGCGTCACCTTTCTGATGATGGAGAAATCGAATGTGAAGGAAGAGGCGAAAAATGTGGTGTACCAATGGCTTACCGATAAAGACAAAAACGGATGGAACACTCAGGAACCCGGCTGGAATTTCTGCAAGTATTTAGTGGACGAAAAAGGTAACCTGCTGGAATTCTACCCTTCGGCGATCAAACCACTCAGTGAGGATATTACAAAAATGGTCGAGAATAAATGACGGGCTATGGCTGCGGCGTTCTCACCCTGACGGCGGCGGGCTGTAACAGCAAATCAAAAAAATAAAAAGCGGATTCTTTATGTATACATTGGAGCAGTGCAGTTCACTCATCGAAGAACAGTTGAAGCAATTGGCCATTGGCAGTAAAATACCGGCCGGATTATATGAACCGATGGATTATATGATGGCAGCCGGTGGTAAACGGGTTCGTCCCGTACTTGCACTAATGGCCTGCAACCTGTTTGCTGATGACATGGAAAAAGCCCTGATGCCTGCCATAGCGCTGGAAGTTTTCCACAATTTCACGCTGCTGCACGACGATGTTATGGATAATGCCGATGTGCGGCGCAACCGTCCTACGGTGCACAAACGCTGGAATGAAAGTACGGCCATCCTCTCGGGCGATGCCATGATGATCCTGGCATACCGGTACATGTGCCAGGCGCAACCGGAAATCCTGCCTGTCCTGCTCGACACGTTTACCCGCACAGCATTGGAAGTATGCGAAGGCCAGCAATATGATATGGATTTCGAACAGCGCGCCAATGTGTCTATCAACGAGTACTTGCACATGATCCGGCTCAAGACTGCCGTGCTCCTGGCCGCATGTCTCAAGACAGGCGCTATATGCGGCGGCTCTGATGCTGCAAATGCCGAATCCCTTTACCGGTTTGGCATATCGCTTGGACTTACTTTCCAGATACAGGATGACTGGCTGGATGTATATGCCGACCCGGATGTATTTGGAAAAGCTATCGGCGGCGATATCCTGAGCGGGAAAAAGACTTACCTGCTGCTTACAGCCTTCGAAAAGGCCGATGATAAAACCCGTGCGGAATTGAGCGCGTTGTTGAATAATAAAATGCCTGCCGGCGACAAAATAAATAGCGTAAAAGCTATCTATGACTGTTTGGGGGTGAGCGATGCCGCGAGACAAGCGATGGATGGATATTACCGGCAAGCCATGTCGCACCTTCGGGAAGTAGTTGTACCCGATGAATCACGCAAAATTGTCCTGGAAAAATTTGCAGCAAAATTGTTGAAGCGGGAAAAGTAGAAAAGCAGCTATACGTTATCCTCATTCACATCCGCCTTCTTCCTGAGCCTGTCGCCGTAGAACGCGTAAATCATCGACATGGCGCCCAACAGTATCAGCACAATGGAAGTGACCGAGTGCGATATGGTGGCGTATACCATCCCTTCCTCGCGGGTGAGTCCGAAAATGGTTAACCCCATGGATACGGTCCAGTGGTAGGCGCCGATGCCTCCCTGCACCGGGATTACGAATGACAGCGAACTGAGTACAAGCACAAACAGCGCATCGCCAAGTCCCAGTGACGAAGTGCTTTTCAGCGCGAAGAACATCGTGTAGGTCTGCATGAAATACATCCCGAAAACGAGAAAATTCAATACCACGAATAATCCGAAGTTCCTTATCCGGTATACCGATTTGATGCCTTTGATCACACCGTACATCAAGTCCCTGATTTTGCGCAAAGCGCCAATTTTCGACAATTGCGCCCTAAATATCCTGTAAAATACGTAAAATGCGATAATCACCAGGATAACAATCGCGACCACCCATCCGATACTGATCATGTCGGGCATCCTTTTGATCACCGGCTGCAGTATGTTTTTCATGATAAAATTTTCCACCACATCGAAACGCAGCACAAGGATGAAGCACAGCATCAATACAGCCATCAGCATGTCGAAAATACGTTCGACGATGACGGTACCGAAAAGCCGGTCGACGGGGACATGGTCGGTGCGGTTGAGGATACCGCAGCGCGTAATCTCGCCGATACGGGGAAATACAAAATTAGCCAGGTAGCCAATGTTGATGGCGTGGAAAATGTTGGTTACCTTGGGATGCTCGCCCAGGGGTTCGATAAGCAGTCGCCACCTGAAAGCCCTGAATACCAATGCAAGTACAGCAAAAAAAACCGATAAGGCTACCCATCGGTAATCAGCCTGGCGGATTTGCAGTATCAGTTCGTCCAAGTCGATATCCCGGAATGCAAAATAAAGCAAAACAAGGCCTACCAGCAGGAAAAAAACAAACTGCAGGGCCTTAACAAACTTCGGGTTCACTATTTGACCAGTTTATTGGTTGCGGTGTCCGGGAAAATAATGTGGGGTTTGAAAGTTTTGGCTTCATCAAAATCCATCGAAGCATAAGACATGATGATCACAATGTCGCCCACGGCCACCTTGCGGGCTGCCGGTCCGTTGAGGCAGATAACGCCTGTACCGCGACCGCCTTTGATCACATAAGTATCGAACCGCTCGCCATTGTTAATGCCCACTATCGATACTTTTTCGAACTCTATCAGGTGGGCGGCATCCATCAGGTCTTCGTCGATGGTGATACTTCCGATATAGTTCAAGTTGGCTTCAATTACAGTTACTCTGTGTATTTTCGATTTTAAGATTTCAATTTGCATATTAAAGCGTTTATAACGTTTGAACGTTATAACGTTGATAACATTTGGACGCTTACAACATATAATGTACGTTATGAACGTTCAGATGCCATGAACGTTATAAGCGTATATTGTCTATCAGGCGGACAGTCCCCACATGCACGGCAATACAGCCCTGCAAGGCGTTTTCCTTATATTCCGATGCCGGTTGCAAACTGTCGCGGTCTACAATATCGAAATATTCGGTTTGCAGGCCGGGTGTATTATTGATCCGGTCTACTACCCAGTTTTTCAGTTCATCCAAGGACATGCAGCCGATCTTTTCCTTGCACGCCAGCAAGGTATGAGCAATTGCCGGGACATTTTGCCTCTGTTCGGGCGTAAGACGCATGTTGCGCGAACTCATAGCCAGCCCGTCAGCTTCGCGCACAATGGAACAGCCGACAATCTGTACGGGATAATTCATCATGGCAACCATACGGCGTATGATCGCTAATTGCTGGAAATCCTTTTCGCCGAAATACGCCTTATCCGGCTGCACTGCATCGAACAACCTGCTAACGATCTGCGCCACACCGTTGAAATGGCCGGGGCGGTGCACTCCTTCCATCACCTTATCAAGCATCCCGAAATCGAACTTCCGGGTATCCTCTTCGGGATACATTTCCTTAACCGACGGTGCAAATGCATAATTACACCCTACCGATGATAGCTTGTACAAATCCTCCTCCAGCGTACGCGGATAATTGGCCAGATCGCTCTGATCATTAAACTGTGTGGGATTCACAAAAATACTTACTACGACCATACTATTCTCCTTACGACACTGCTCCACGAGCGAAATATGCCCCGGATGCAATGCCCCCATTGTGGGTACAAAACCAATGCTGATACGGCTGTCCCGACAGGATTGAAGCGCTTGGGTTAGCGCTTCCTTTGTTTCAATAACTTCCATATCCGTCAATAACTAATCTTCGCAACAAAAGTACAAGAAAATATTGTAATTATTGATAATCATAAATAAATTGGATATTAGCCAATAGATATTGACCTCTACCCCGAGCTGCGCCTTCGGCTTGCACGGGGTTATCCAAATTGGACGCCTGCGGCGTGATGCGACAATTTGAATTGTACCCATCAATTGAGATTTTAATTCCAAGTTTGATTTTTTGTATATCTTTGTAACGTTTTTCCGGTCCGGTAGCTCAGCTGGATAGAGCAACTGCCTTCTAAGCAGTAGGTCATGGGTTCGAACCCCGTCCGGACTACGGTTGTAAAATCAGGTAAAAGCCATTTTGATTGGGCTTTTCTAATTTATAGCGAAAATTTTTTAGGCGTTTCCTGCAATAAAAACCATATTTATTGTAAAATTGCATATCAATTGTTGACATATTGGTTAACTTTGCTGCTTCTATTTGCGTAAACTTTTGGTTTGCTTACGCAAGTAGTTTTGTGCTTGGAAAAATAATTTTGTGTTTTTGTTTAAAAATTAAATCATGGGCAACAGACTTCATTTAAGGGCAGAGTTTTCAAATAAGGACTCGACCATAAAAACAGAGTTGACATTGATCTCCTTTGAGGAGGATCATGTTTGCTTTATGTATTGTCCCGCACTGGATTTGACCGGATACGGGGACAGCGAGGCAGAAGCGGGAGAGTCTTTTTCCCAGGTGCTTAATATATATATCAACTATACGACAGACAAAGGGACTTTACTGAAAGACCTGGAGTCTCACGGATGGTCTGTAAATACCCGCCGGATAAAATCTCCGGACTTTGACTTTCTGCTCAGGCATAACAGGCAATTTAAGAGCATAGTTAATAATCGGAATTTTAAAAAGTTTAACAAGGAAGTTCAATTACCCAGTGTCAACACATAAATTATCGAATGTTTCCACTGCTGATTTCAGAGAGTTTTTAGAAAAGGCCGGATGTAACTGCATAGGAACGCAGGCCGGACATGAAAAGTGGTCAAGGCAAGATTTGCCGAGGCCGGTTGTCTTCCAAACACACAAAGAGCCTGTCCCGGAATTTATCATTAAAAACAACTTGCGGACTCTTGGGTTAACCAGACAGGAGTTTTTCAATATCTTGTTTGATGTTAGACCGTCATAAATGGTCGTCCATGATATTTGGCAACAGTCAAGGAATACTTGACAGTTCAAAATGAAGGTAAGCACGAGGTTTTTAGAAACGTCAAACATTACAACCTCGATATAATTGTGACCACATGCTGAAATACAGCTATTTTGTACAATACAAATCCATAAAATATATTTTATTTTAAAAATTAAATCATCGGTTTGTGTACTTTTGTATCATTGCAAGAACATACTGTTAAGTAGGTTATGAGCAAACCAAAATAACCGACCTGAACCCGTCCGGACTACTCGAACAGTTCCATCACATTTTCAGCGGTCATGTTGCGGAACGGGTTGGCCGACCGGGAAAGAATATCAGCCAATTCCAATTTCTTCTCCTGTAATTGCAGTATTTTTTCTTCAATGGTGTCGGAAGTAATCATCCGGTAAGCAAAAACTTTGCCGGTTTGCCCGATGCGGTGCGTACGGCTGATGGCCTGTCGTTCGGCGGCCGGGTTCCACCAGGGATCAAGCAGGAAAACGTAATCGGCAGCTGTCAGGTTGAGGCCAACGCCTCCGGCTTTGAGTGAAATCAGGAAGAACGGGACATCGGGACACTGGTTGAACCGGTCTATTACTTCCTCGCGGTTGCGCGTCTTCCCGGTGAGCATGGCATACGGTATGTTTTCCGTTTGAAGGCGCGCTGCAACCATATCCAAATGTTTGGTGAACGACGAGAACAACAACGCTTTGTGACCTTCGCTGCGCAGGTTGTCCAAGCTTTCCACAATCTGGTCGAACTTACCGGAATCAGCTGCATAACCGGGATGGATCATGGCAGGGTGAATTGCTAATTGCCGCAAACGACCCAATGCCCGCAATACCATCATGCCTGACTTTTCCACACCCTGTTCTTCGATACTTTCGATAATCTCGTTCCGCATCTTCGACTTTTCTTCTTCGTAGATACTGCGTTGCATATCGGTCATTTCGCAATAGCGCACCAATTCAGTCAATTCGGGCAACTCCGGGGTCACCTCCTGTTTGGTGCGCCGCAGCAGGAATGGTTGTACCAGTCGTTGCAAACGGGTACGGGCAGTTTCGTCGTTATGCTTCTCGACAGGAATGGAGAAATGTGTCCTGAAAAAATTCAAGTCGCCCAACAAACCACGGTTCAGGAAATTCATCTGCGCCCAAAGGTCGGTAAGCGTATTCTCCACTGGTGTTCCCGAAAGGGTAAGGTAATGATCGGCTTCAATCAGCATGGCCGACTGGCAGGTAGCCGATTCGGGATTACGGATATATTGCGCTTCATCCAGGATAGCATACAGGAAATGATATTTGCGCAGGATTTCCGCATCGTTGCGCAGCACGCCATAGGTAGTTAACACAATATGATATTCCGCGAAATTGGTATGATGATTCTGCCTGTCAGGGCCAACGTATTTCAAAACCTTGAGATGCGGCGCAAAACGGTTTATTTCGTTAGCCCAGTTATGTACCAGCGAAGACGGCATGACGACCAGCGACGACTTTAAGTAAAACTTCGTTGAGGGTTGCGCCGTTCGAGCTTCGGATTCCGGGCCGGGGCTCGAAACGGTTTCGTCGTCAAGCACCGATTGCAGTAGCGTAATCGCTTGCAGGGTTTTGCCAAGTCCCATGTCGTCGGCCAGGCAGCCGCCAAGCCGGTGATCGTGCAATACCCGCAGCCAGGCAACACCCTGCAACTGGTATGGGCGGAGCGTAGCATGTATACGTTCGGGCGCATCGCCTGGCTCCATTTCATCCACGTTGCATAAGGCCGTCATGCTGTGAAGGTATTTTTTATCGACACCTTCAAAAGTATCATTCACAATGGTAAAATACCGTTTGCTGAGGCGTAATGTATCCGCGCCATGTTCGGCCATAAGCATTGCCTGCGCGTATTTGGCCATCCACTCGGCAGGCAGGATCAGCACGTCGCCGTTGGGGAGTGTGTAATTCCGGTCCTGACGGAGGATATGGCTGCGAAAGTTGATGAACGGTATGTTGAATCCGCCGAAGTGCACCACAGCATGCACATCGAACCAGTCGCGTTCGGTCTTTAGCATCACTTCGAGCTTTACAGCGCCGGTAAAGTACTTTTGCAAAAAGAAATGCTGGTCGATACGGAAACCCTTGGCAGCAAGCGCATCCGATAAGGAGTTCAGCTTTTCCACCAGGTTGGCCAGGCTCAGCTGATCGCCGGTATCGGTGGTGAGCGCCGATGCTTCGTCGGCATAAAACATCGAATTGCCGGCATAGTAGAACCCAAGATCGCAAAGACTGCCGATAAAGGCTTTCTCCGTTTCGTAGTCGCGCCTGAAACGCTTCACGGTGTATTGCCCGTCGCGCATGTCGAGCGACACCTCCGTTTCCGACGGCGTAGCGGCATTGAACGTCTTATGCCCGTATTCGAACCGCAATACCATCACCGGGCGGTAACGCAGGTCATTTTCGAGCGAAACAACTGCAACCGGGACCGGCGCGTCGTCTGCAATAACGAAACCCTGCACGTTCGTACGAAATTTCCGGATACTTTCGATCACAAAGGTTTTGAAATATTTCTCCTCCACCTGTTTGGAGACGGCAATGTGCTTCCTGGCCACAAAAGGCGTCAGCTTTTTACTGTCAATATCCTTGAACCGGAGCAGGTCATTGTCCAGCAGCATCACCGATGGCTGGCTGACCAGCGGGATCAGGCGCTTGCCCAACAGCGACATTTCTTTGCCCTGGCAGTACACCGAAAGGAAATACCGCAAACCGTCGGCAGGCCGGTAATGAAAGTTAAAGACGGCTTCGGCCGGTTCGTTGCCGTAGCGGATTTCGTTTTCCGGGTAAACGCGTTCGGGCGTATCTTTCAGGTAAAGGGGAATGTCGCTTCCGGGCAGCAGGTCGAAACAGTGCAGCAGGCGGCGTTCGATATACGGACGTATTTCCTTCGTAACCGCCTCGTCGGTAAGCGACCGCATGAAATCACCGGGACTGGTTTTGCGGCGCATCACGCGGGCCATCTCCCTTTCGGAGTACTGATCGATCCAGTTAACCAGTTTTATTTGTGTAGCGGTCAGCCGGGTTTCGTATTTTTCCAGATTGCCGCCCGTAACAGGATCATGTACCAGCAAACAGTCCTTTCCGGCAAGGGGCGCCAGCATATACGGCGCCAGCACATATCCCCACCGGTAATGCTCCGTGAGGCATAAAGCGAAAAAGTTATCCATGCGGCAAAGATAAGTTATTGACAGTTAAAAGACGCGCCGGAAACAGACTTTTCAGACAACCCCGGAAGAAAGGTACGGTTAACTCCCGATCGGACTAAGGACAATGATCGGCGCCATCATCTCTTCGAGCGAAATCCCGCCGTGCTGGAAGGTATTCCGGTAGAAATTCACATAATAATTATAGTTCTTGGGATAGATCATATAATCGCAATTGGTGGCGAAGATGTAGCTGGTACTCACGTTGAGTTTCGGCAAGCGGATGCTGTGCGGGTCCTTTATTTCGAAAATATTTTTCGACTCGTAGTTGAGCAGTTTGCCTTGCTTGTAACGCAGGTTCGACGAGCTGTCGCGGTCGCCCAGCACTTTCACGGGGTTCGATACATTGATGGATCCGTGGTCGGTAGTGATCACAAGTTTCACTTTTTCTTCGGCCAATTGCTTGATGATGTCGAGCATGGACGAATGTTCGATCCATGAGCGGGTGATGGAACGGTAGCCCGACTCGGAGCCTGCCAGGTCGCGGATGACATCTACGTTGGTGCGCGCATGCGACAGTATGTCGATGAAATTATACACAAACACCGAGAGATCGCTGTTCAGGTAATCGTGCAGGTTATCGGCTAC
>JAISDP010000138.1 GCA_031264715.1 Bacteroidales bacterium | reverse complement strand
CCAGCATGCCATTTACATGAGCCAGCATGCCATTTACATGAGCCAGCACGCAATTTACACGAGCCAGCACGCCATTTACATGAGCCAGCATGCCATTTACATGAGCCAGCACGCAATTTACACGAGCCAGCACACCATTTACATGAGCCAGCATGCCATTTACACGAGCCAGCATGCCATTTACACGCGCCAGAATGTCATTTACATGCATCAGAACGTCATTTACATGCGCAAGTCCCCCTTATGGCATGAAATTTTTTTTGTTTCAAAAAAATATTACATTTGCCGTCCAATTCACAAGCATTTAAATCCAGCAGAATGTACAATTGTTCAGGCCATGCGTTTCTCCGGCGCCGGAAGAATTTTCCGGAGAAACGGCTTGTGTGTTAACTTATCTCGAAATTGAAACATCTAAATATATCATTAGAATCATTTATATAATATTTAAAACCCCCAAAATAAAAATAATATGGCGCTGCAAGAAGAATTTGAAAAACAGGGTAGATGGCTTTTCAAGCGCAGGGGCTACCTGCCGCTTTTTTGCCTGCTGGGTGGCCTGGCGCTTTACTTTCTGGATAACGCGCCCGGTGTCCGTCAGGTCAAGTACCAGACATGGTATGAAACGGGATGCTTGTGTTTCAGCGTAATCGGACTGGTCATCAGAATATTCACGGTAGGCTACACGGCCAAAAACACGTCGGACAGAAACACTTCCGGACAGCTGGCCGACAGCCTCAACACTACCGGGATTTATAGCATGGTGCGGCATCCGCTGTATCTGGGTAACTATTTTATGTGGACGGGGTTTGCCCTGCTGACCTGCAACGCCTGGTTTGTTATCGTGTATTCGCTGGCATACTGGCTCTATTATGAGCGCATTATGTTTGCCGAAGAACAGTATCTGAGGGGAAAGTTCGGCGACACTTACCTCCGCTGGGCGGAAAATACACCGGCATTTCTTCCCGGCTTGCGGAAATTCCGTCGGAGCGACTTGTCATTCAGCGTGAAGAAGGTATTAAGGAAGGAGAAGAACGGCTTTTGTGCGCTTTTCCTGCTTTTTGCCCTGTTTCACGTATCCGGCAAGCTGTTGCAGGCGAAACACGATTACAATTATTATATCCTTTTCGCCGCCGCGGGCTCACTGCTCATCTACCTCGTCCTGAAATACCTGAAGCGCTGCACCACTGTGCTGGACGACGCAAGGTGAACGGCGATGCTTTTGTGATATTATTCCATTGCCTTTACTACCACCTGGGCAATGTCCTCAACCTGTTGCAAGCCTGCGCCTGCAAATGTTTTCTTGCACAACGGACATGCGGTAACCAGTATGTCCGGCTTTTCTCCGGTCAATTTATACAGGGCGTCCCGGGCTATTTTCCTGCGCTGGTCACCGGTGAGCACAGCATTGCCCACACTGCCTCCACAGCAAAGTCCTTCCCCGCGTTCGTGGCTGGTATCCATGAGGTTGGCTACCTGGCGGAGCACTTGGCGCGGCGGATTGTATACGCCCGAGTTGCGGCCGAGGTCGCACGGGTCGTGGTAAACGGCCGATAGCCCCGTGTGGCCGACAGTGACGGCGCCCCTGTCAATTAGCTGTTCGATATACTGCGTGTGGTGCATCACAGGTATCGGCAGGCTGTATTCTTCGTTGAATATTTTGTAGCAGACAGGACACGATGCTACCAGAAGTTCCGCGTTCGATTGCAGGATGATGTCCGTATTCTTTTCGATCATGATGGCTGCCGACTTTTCCTGGCCTGACAGCATGAGCGGCCGCCCGCAGCAGATGCCGCCGCCTTCGTCCATCATCCGGTAGTTAACGCCGGCGCGCCCGAAGATGGTTTGCATCGCTTTACCGATTCCCGGCGTGAGGTGCGTCATGCACCCGGCAAAATACAGCACGTCGGTGCGGATGGTTTCCGTTGGCGGAAAGTACCGGTACTGCACAGGCGAAAAGAACGATTCGGAACGGCGTACATTCTGTTTCAGGCGGCACGAATCGATGCCTACGGGACAAGCCTGTACGCAGCGCCCGCACATCAGGCATTGCCGGGCTGCGGCCTCAATGTCGCCCTCCTGCCGGCGAAGCATCCGCATGAAATACACGGTGGTCTTCCGGTCGAGCCGCGCTGCTGCCGACATCTGGCAAGCATCAATGCAGATGCCGCAACGCGAACACGAATACAGCTCTATGTTGCCGTACCCCGCGTTGGTTTTCTTGCTTTTGATGCCTGCATTACGCAGGACGATGAGCAGCATCTCGGCAGGGATGTGCATGTAGCGTGATACCGGCATTGCAAGGAAGAATGTGCCGAGTGCGACGGAATATGCCCACCAGGCGGGGCGTATCAGCGCTTCGTTGGAAACGAACGATTCGAAAACCAGACCAAAGCCGCGCGTCAGGAAACTGCCGCCACTGATACCCGATGTGAAGCTTTCCGCCAGCAATCGTAACGGGAAGACCGCCCAAAGCGTGTACATGGCAATGCGGTCGCCCAGTTTCAGTTTAGTTGTGCGGCGCATACCCATCAGGCGGGAATTGATGCGCTTGTACAAGGCCAGGCCGATCCCTGTCAATACCATCAACAACGCGGCATCCATGAGGAAGAAGAGCAGCGAGCCTTTCAGTGTCGAGTCGGTTTCCATCATAAAATAGCGGAAAAAGATCGGGAAATAAGGCAGATTGACCCGCTCGGGACAATACAGCCGCACCTCGATATGTCCCAGTACGATAAGCAGAAACCACCCGAAGGCGATGCTCATGTGCATGAATCCCAACATGCGGTTGCGCCGGAATATCCTGCGATGAATCAGACATTCCATGAATATTTCCCTGGCGGAAACAAATATTTTACGGCTGAAAATGCTTTTTCCCAATTTCTTGCGGTCTTCGCAGGGCAGTTCCCTGATGGCGCTGATGATACCGGCAACGAGGTATATGATGATGAAGACGAAGCCGGCCATGAACGGCAGTACGAAGGGGTCGTATATGAAACGCTGGCGCATCTATCGGATATCAAGGGTTGGTGCGGGTGCGGTAAAATGGTGTATGGCGAGTAACACATTCCGTGTATTGATCCCTCGCGGGCATATCAGCCGGCATTTGCCGCAAAGCATGCATTTTTCGGCTTCGGCGTGAACACTGTCCGTTTGCCCGCGCATCACCATCAACTGCAGCCGGCGCAGGTTGAACGGTGTAAACCGTCCGGCCGAACAGGTAGCCATACAGGCGCCGCACCCGATACAGACGGCAAACGACGGCTCATACCGCAACACTTGCGCGGCAATATCCCCCGATGCCCTGTCCATATCTATTTTGCTGCTTTGGTTGATGCTATATCCGAAATCCATATGTTTCCCATGTTTCTCTTCATTCTTACCTCTTCATTCTTCACTTCTGCTTCTCCTGCTTCTGATTTCTTCCCGCTTATTTCTTATTTTTCCGATAATTTCTTCCCTCAGGCTTTTTTCTTCGCTTCCGACTCTTATGTACCCGTCAATCGATACAGCGGCAGCTCTTGCGTCGGCCAGGGTTTCGGGAATGGTTTTGGGCCCGGTGCAGGCGCCTGCCACAAATACGCCCTTTTCGCGCGTGAAGTTGCTTTGCAGACATTCGTCAGCCGGATTCAGGAATCCATCCTTCCCCACGGTCACTTTCAGCATGGCGGCTAATTTGTCCGTTTCTTCGGCGGCTTCCATGCCCGCCATCAGCACTGCCATGTCCACCGATATCTTCAGCATTTTGCCCATGAGGGTATCTTCGGCCTTGACGGTGACGCGCCCGTCGATGCTTTCGGCAGCTTCCGACAGGCGTCCGCGCACAAAGATGACGCCATACTGCGCCTGTGCATCTAAATACATGGTTTCGAAATGCCGGTCGAACATCCGCAAATCCATATAGAAACAATATACTTCCGCGTCAGGGTACATTTGCTTGATTTCACATGCCTGCTTGACCGCAGTGGCGCAACATACCTTGGAACAGTGGCGATTGTTGACTTTTTCGTCGCGCGATCCCACGCAATGGATGAAAGCAACCCGTTTGGGACGTTCGCCCTTTTTGGTTACGACGGGTTTACCCGAAGCGAACATCTGTTCGAGGTCGGCCGAGGTGATTACATTGTCGTAGATGCCATACCCGTACTCTTCCTTGCGACGGGCATCGAACAGCTTGAAGCCCGTAGCGATCAGTACCGCCGAAACAGTAATACCCTGTCCGTCCGAAAGCCATATCCTGAATTGCTGCCCGTCGCGCTGAACATCGGCCACGGTGGTACCGGCAAGTATATTTACTGCTTTTCCCCGGTCCATCATTTTCAGCATTTCGGCTGTGAGGCCGGCAGCATTCCGCCGGAAGGGGAACAGCCTGTCCCATCCGGCCACGTGTCCGCCTGCCCGCCCGTCTTTCTCAACAACCAGCACTTCATAACCCATCTGCGCAAGTTGGGTTGCGGCTTCTATCCCTGCAATGCCCGCACCTATCACTGCTACATCGTACATCCGGATATATTCTGGCTTTTAACTATTAACAATCCCAACCACTTTTAACATATCTATCCCTCGCTAATGACTTGATCATTGACTTTTCATAGCCATCATCAAACCATGTATAGACAATGTTCAAATCATCTGAGTAATCATCTACGACTTCATAACTGTAAGCGTCCCTTTCAGTCCAGCCTATTTTTTTAACCTCTTGAAAGTCTTCACACCTGATTACATAACTCAATACATGATCATTGCTTAAGTCTTTGACTTTAGTCTGATCTATACCTTCAGGATCAATGACAAAAATATATTTGTATTGATTTACTTTTATATTGCTATTGTATTGGCTAACCACAACAACATCTCCAACGCCTGATCTATGGTCATATAAATCGAACGAAACCAATTCATTTGCTTCTTGTATGCCTGGCACAAGATAATAATTGATGGTTCTCTTATAGTTCAACAAGTCAGCAACCTCTTTAGCTGACAATATAATACCTGTTATTGATATACACACAGGTCTACCACTACTATTATTTGTATTCATTTTGATATGTATTTAATTTTATCTGTATGCATTTTATTGATTATTTATTGGTTATGGGCAACCACGCAGGATTGCCCTTACACATTTATTTACTTTCTACCTATATACTTACACAAATTATTATCAATATTATATATCCAATCAGTTCAAACGGATGGTCATTCTTATTACTTGTATTCATTTGCTTTTATTCTTGCAAAACCTGTATTCAATAATCAATAATGAAACGGCGAAAGTACGAAATAATTGGTTTGATACTTGCGTGTGCGTACACGATCTTAAACGAAAATAATAAATTTGAGATAAATCTATAAATAATAAGTGTTTATAAATTAGAAATACCTGATGTGAGAAAAATTACGCAATACTTATGACGATAATTACTATTTTTGTGGCTGGAAAAGGCTATCGGCGATAGCTTTTTCATTAAAATAAATCATTCATTCCCATGAAAGACGCAAAGAATAAAGATATCCAAACAAAGAAAGATACTGCAAAGAGGCAGCAGGAGATTCCACAATTTGTAAAGGTATTATCCAATAAATATTTCAAATTCGGATTGATCACTTTCCTGTACCTGCTTTGGGCGTATTGGGTAGGTAATTGGTGGTTGCTGGCAGGTGTGCCTGTCCTGTTTGACATTTATGTATCGAAAAAAGTCAACTGGACTTTCTGGAAAAAGCGCGAAGGCCCCAACAGCAAAGTGGTGGAATGGATTGATGCATTGATTTTCGCTGTTATCGCGGTAACACTGATCAATATCTTTGTGTTCCAGAACTATAAAATCCCAACCGGTTCCATGGAAAAAACCCTGCAAATAGGCGATCACCTGTTTGTAAGCAAGTTGAAATATGGTCCAAAAATACCCAACACGCCGCTTTCTTTCCCGTTTGCGCAGCACACCATGCCGTTGACAACCGATACTAAATCGTACCTGGAATGGATACAGTGGCCTTACAAGCGGTTGACGGGTTTTACGCACATTAAGAATGATGATATTGTGGTTTTTAACTTTCCCGAAGGCGATACGGTACTCGTGCAATACCAGTCGGACAGCTATTATTTGCAATTGCGGCGAGTAGCGGGTGAGTTTGAAGGTCAGGATAAAATGGCCGGCAAGTCGCTTCAACATTTTGATCATTACATGGATATGGCTCGAAAGTATGTGCTTGCCCACAACGAAATTACCGTTCGCCCGGTTGACAAACGCGATAACTACATCAAACGCTGTGTCGCCCTTCCCGGCGATACCTTAAAGATCGTTAACACCCAGGTATACGTGAACGGCAAACCCCAGAAGCAATTTCCAAAAATACAGTTCCGATATATAGTACAAACCGACGGTTCGCGCATCAATACCCGTACACTCGAAAAATTGGACATATATAAGGATGATGTGCACCCGTTGAGCGACGGGTTGTACGAAATACAACTGATCGCTGCAAATGTCGAGGAACTCGAGAAGTTGGGAAATGTGCGGTCGGTTGAAAAAAGGGTGAGGCCTCAGGGTGTTTACGACAGCGAAATATTTCCGCACAACGGGCATTATTCCTGGAACCTGGATAATTTCGGGCCGGTGTGGATACCGAAAAAAGACGTTACCGTCAGGATTGATACTTTGAACATCAGTTTCTACGAGCGCATCATCACGGCCTATGAAGGGAACGAACTGAAAATACAGGGCGGCGACATTTATATCAATGGCGCAAAGGCCGACAGTTACACCTTCAAGATGGATTATTACTGGATGATGGGCGACAATCGCCACGATTCGCTTGATTCGCGTTTCTGGGGATTCGTGCCGGAAGACCATATTGTGGGTGCGCCACGATTCGTATGGCTGTCGCTGAATAAGGAAAAGAATTTCCCGTTCAATATCCGCTTGACCCGGATGTTCAGGGCTGCCGGCCGGTAGGGTGATGAATTCCTGCGGATTACCGTTGCTTATTCAGACTGTTTCTCAAAGTTTTCAATCTGTTCGCTTTCTGCGTCAACCACGCGCGGACAGGCTCGTCATACAGCCGCATAACAGCATATGCAAACACAAGGTTGAAAAGGCACAAACAGGCAACCAGACCGACTAATTCCATGCCTTGCGGTTTAGCCTTGCAGTAGTAATCGCCGAAAATCCATACGGTTGTGATGTGTGTCATGTACAGCGGGTACGACAGTTTCCCGATGAAGATGCAGAATTTCTTCATCCGTCCGGTAGCATCAGCGCCTGCACCGATGCTGATGATAAGCGGGAACACTGCGATCACCATCAGCGCCTCGGTAAACCAGTCGTTATTGACATGCGGATACATAAACACACTCATCAATAAGATAAAAGGCAGCACAAATCCCATCCTGTTGCGTAATATCAGCCTGTAACGGAATATCAGCAAGCCGGCAGTAAAGGAATAACCAACGCGGGGAAAGCCATCGCCGATGGTTTTGATATCCCACCCGTTGATGAGCCAGCCCGCCTTACAGGAAGTGTACATCAGCCAGACAGCGCAGATACATCCTAAAACAGGCAGCGCCGGTTTCTTGATGCGGCACAGTACCAGGGCATATACCACATTGGCAATATATTCCAAAAACAGCGACCACGAAGGGGTATTGTATGGGAACAGACCGCCGCCGCGAAGAGGAAGAAACGGGGCAGGAATCAACAGCATGGAGCAGGCAAGCGCCGGCAATAGATTTCCCCAGCCGGCTTCCCGGATACCATCGACAAAGGGGTTGAGCACAAAACCGGCAAAACCGATGATGCTACCCAACACTACCAATGGATGCAGGCGAATCAACCGGTTGACGAAAAAGCTTTTTATCCCAATAGTTTTGATACGGTTGTCGTAAGCAAACCCTGTGACAAACCCGGACAGGCAGAAAAAGAAATCAACTGCAAGAAAACCGTGTCCCATAAAGTTTTCCGAGTACTCTTCGGGATAAATCATTTCTAAGTAATGAAATACTAAAATAACGATGGCTGCCGTTCCCCGGAGCCCGTCTAACACATCATAATAAGGTTTGGATTCGAGTATTTTTTGATGGGACATAGTTTTGGCGTTTAATGGAACGCGAAATTCTAAAATATATCCAAGAATTCAGACGTTTTTTTCGATTTATTTTTACATTACGTTGATTACCAAATTGTAACTTTTCCTGCAAAACATGCATACTGGCGAACATGCATAAATAATGCGCAAAGTAAACATTTTTTTTCACAAGTATTTATATATTTATGCGCATGAAATATGCGCATATGGACATTAAAATAGCGAACTTGCGAGTCGCGAACACGCGTCTGCGAGACACAGACGCGTGTCTGCGAGACAAAAACACGTGTCTGCGAGACAAAAACACGTGTCTGCGAGATAAAAACACGCGTCTGCGAATCATATACACGTATGCGTAAATAATAACTTCAAACCTGAAAATCAATTATTTCATAACCTTTTATATTTTATTAAAATGAAATCACAAAGAAGTATTCCCGCTAAAGACGCTGACTTTGACATCGCGCAAAACATTGTTGTAAACACCGCCGACAGCCATCGCACGGATTGGTGTGGATAGACGGCAGTAATTTTTTTCAAAAATATTTGGTTAAACGATTAATTATTCTTTTATTTGCAAAAATATTAGTTGATACCCTGTTCTTGATAGATGAAAAAGCGTATATCCATAAAGACTATAGCTCAAGAGGTTGGCATTTCCAACGCGACGGTTTCATTGGTGTTGAATGATAAAGATAAAGAAGGGCGCGTAAGTCGCGAAATGGCTGAAAAAATCAGGAAAGTAGCCAAAGACTTGAATTATGAGCCTAATCATTTGGCCCGGGGGCTGCGAATGGGGAAAAGCCAAACCATAGGCTTAATAGTAGCCGATATATCGAACCCGTTTTTTGCGAATCTTGCATTTCATATTCAGGAATATGCCGAAAAATTCGGTTATTCTGTTATCATCACCAATACCAATGAATCGGACGCTAAACTGGTGAAGATTCTGGATGTGCTAATTGGCCATCAGGTGGATGGATTGATTATTGTGCCCACCGAACATGGTAAACCTGCCATTGAAGAGCTCGTCAAAAAGGACTTCCCGCTGGTTTTGCTTGACCGCTGGTATCCTGAATTGCAGACTTGCTATGTCGTTATCGACAATTACCAGGCATCAAAAACTGCCGTGCAGCATCTGATCAATAAAAAATGTAAAAGGATAGCATTATTTGGTTACACGATCGATTTGCCACACATGCAGGAGAGAAAGCGGGGTTATGTGGATACGGTGAAGAAAGCGGGACTGTTTGATGAAAACCTGATTAAAGATATTAATTATATCAGCATTGACGCGGACATCAAAACAGCGCTGGATGACCTTTTCTTCAATGAAAAGAACGAAAAACCGGATGGGATTTTCTTCGCAACGAATAGCATTGCACTGCACGGTTTGAGATATATGTTCGAAAGAGGGGTCAAAGTATCTAAAGATGTTAAGGCCATTTGTTTTGATAAAAGCGATGCGTTTGATCTAATGGAGTCTCCTGTTCCGTGCGTGTTACAGCCTATTCCCGAAATGGGAAAATTAGCCGTTGATGTATTGATAAATCAAATAGTGAAAGGAACGGTCATTCCCAGTAAAGTAGAGCTGTTTGCCAAGTTAAGTACAGAAGAATAATGAATAATTTTGTTGATGTAAGTTAAACGATTAATGTGAAACATGAAAATAAATAGATTAGTATGAAGAAGAAAATTATTACGCGCAGCCTGGTATGGCCTTTTATTCTGTTGACCACCCTGTTTTTTGCATGGGCGATTCCCAATAATTTAACAGATACGATGCTTGCGGCTTTCAAGCGCATCATGAGCCTTTCCGACTCAAAAACCGCCTGGATACAAGTTGTTTGTTACCTGTTGGGATATGGTTGCTGTGCTGTTCCCGGCGCGCTGTTTATCAAAAGGTATACATACAAGGCAGGTGTCATGGCCGGATTGGGATTATATATCCTGGGCGCGCTCATGTTCTATCCTGCCATGCTTTGCCTGCAGGTTAATGCCAACATCAGCTTCATTATGTATTTGTTTGCCATTTTCATTCTCTTTGCGGGACTCTCCGTGCTGGAAACATCGGCTAATTCTTATGTATATGCGATCGGGCCCGAGGAAACAGCAACACGGCGGCTAAATTTTTCGCAGTCGTTTAATCCTTTCGGAGCTATTAGCGGCGTGGTCATCAGTCAGGTGTTTATCCTGTCGCAGTTAAATACGCTGACGGCATCCGAAAGAGCAACGATCAGCGTTGAGGAGCTTGCAACGATCCAGGGAGCGGAATTGAATGCTGTTACCATGACTTATGTATGGCTGGGTATTTTTATGGCAGTACTGTTACTGGGCATCGCTATTACTAAAATGCCGAAACTGCGGGAAGGCGGACAGAAACTTGATTTTGGCGGTACCTTTAAGCGGTTGAAGAAAAATAAAAATTATGTCTGGGGAGTTGCTGCCCAATTCTTTTATGTGGGCGCACAAATAGCCGTATGGTCGTTTATCATTCGTTACGCCATGCAGGAACTCCATTTCGACTCGGTTGTGGCATCATTGGGAGCCAATGCTTCTTCGGGCGAAATTATCACCGCACTCCGTTCGGTTGAGCCTGTTGCCGCGGGATTCTACAATTTCTGCGAATTTACAGGCTTGGATGATCTGTTGCCGAGGACATCGGAACAGGCAGGAGCCACATACTACATCATGTCGTTGATATTGTTTGTGATCATGCGTTTTGTATGCACCTGGCTGATGAAATACATCCGGATGGATAAGATATTGACCACGCTTGCCGTTGCAGCCGTTGTATTTTGTTTGATCACGATTTACGGGAAAGGAGTGGTCGGCGTATATGCATTAATGTGTATTACCGGTTGCATGTCGTTAATGTTCCCCACGATTTACGGAACGGGCATCAAAGGCCTGGGCGAAGATACCAAGATCGGAGGCGCCGGTATGGTCATGGCGATTGCCGGAGCCGCTGTATTGACGCAGATTCAGGGTACATTGTCCGATTTAGCCAATATTACGGTCGCTTATTGGGTGCCTGCCATTGCATTTGCGATCATTGCCTGGTACAGTATTACGATTTGCCGCAAGCAACAAACGGAATGAATATTGAACAGGTATGAGCCCGAATTGTTAAAATAATACGATTAAAAATGTATCCATTATGAAGAAACCATTCATTATTTCGGTCACGGTTCTTTCAATTTTATTGTTGGGAGCCTGTTGTAAAAATGACACATCAAAAGCGCGTAAATTTAACGGCAAATATGAAGGAGAACATTTGGCCAGGATTGCCTTTCCGATAGGAGGTCTTGGAACGGGAATGTTCTGTGTCGAGGGTAGCGGAGCCATCTCCAACATGTCCGTAAGGCATCGTCCCGATGTGTTCCATGAACCAACCATGTTTGCGGCGCTGCATGTCAAAGGCGTTGAAAACGGAACCAAAATCCTGGAAGGTCTCCTGCCGGACTGGAAAAAATTCGGGATGCCCCATTCCGCATTGGGTGGCGGCGGAACCTGGGGATTGCCGCGTTTTAAAGAAAACTCATTCACGGCGCGTTTCCCTTTTGCCGAACTGGAGCTGAAAGACAGCGACATGCCCGTTGAAGTCAAGTTAACGGCGTGGAATCCCTTTATCCCCACCGATGCCGATAACTCAAGCCTGCCTGTCGGAGGGCTGGAGTATGAGTTCCGTAATACGGGCAATACGGAAATAGATGCAATTTTTTCCTGCAACACCCGTAATTTCATGTATGTTCATGGCAAAGGAAATTCGTACATAAGTTCCATGAACAACGGTTTTGTCCTTTGCCAGACAGGAACTGAAGAAGAGCCTTTCCACCAGGGAAATTTCGCAATTTACACCGATAATCCCGAAACTGTTGTCAACCACTGCTGGTTCAGGGGAGCCTGGTTCGATCCTTTAACCATGTGCTGGAACGAATTGACCGAAGGCGTGATGAATACCTGTCCCGAAAAGGAGCCCGGCGCTCCCGGCGCATCGCTGTTTGTTCCCTTCGGGCTGAAGCCCGGCGAATCGAAGACCGTAAAGCTTTACATGGCCTGGTATGTGCCTTATTCCCATTTGAGGATAGGAGGAGAGCCCAAATCAAATACGGATGTTCCCAATCCTCCTGCTTGCGCCGACAGCGCCAACTCATGCTATCCGTACGACAACAAAGGCGAAGGCAATTACCGTCCCTGGTATGGCAGCAAATTCAATGACGTAGGCGAAGTCGCCGCTTACTGGATGGATCATTATAAAGACCTGAAAGCGAAATCGGAAATTTTCAGCGATGCTTTTTACAGGAGCACGCTACCCGCTGAAGTTATCGAAGCGGTTGCGGCAAACCTGACCATATTAAAATCCCCCACCGTTTTCCGCCAGTACGACGGACGGATGTGGAACTGGGAAGGGTGCGGCGATACATGGGGTTCTTGCCACGGTTCCTGTACGCATGTGTGGAATTATGCACAGGCCGTTCCACATTTATTCCCAGCCATGGAAAGGACATTGCGCGAAACGGAATTTTTCGTAAGCCAAAATACGGAGGGACACCAGACATTCCGTAGCAATTTGCCCATACGCCCCGTAATCCATGACTTTCATTCGGCGGCTGACGGACAGTTAGGCGGGATCATGAAAGTGTACCGCGAATGGAGAATATCCGGCAGCGCCGATTGGTTAAAAACCATCTATCCGTATGTGAAATCGAGCATGGACTATTGTATCGGGACATGGGACCCCAGGAAAACAGGAGCAGTTGAAGAACCTCATCACAATACCTACGACATTGAATTTTGGGGGCCGAACGGGATGATCAACAGTTTTTATTCGGGAGCATTGCAGGCCGCGGTCTTGATGGGAAAAGCGCTGGATGAAAACGTTTCCGAATATGAAGACTTGCTGGCCAAAAGCAAAGATTATATGGAAAACAAACTCTACGACGGAGAATATTTTATTCATGATATTCGCTGGAAAGGCCTGAACGCTCCCGACCCAACAAAAGCCCAGACTTTCCATACTCATTATTCCGCCGAAGCGCTTAAATTACTGGAAAAGGAAGGCCCCAAATACCAATACGGCAAAGGCTGCCTGTCCGACGGAGTCCTTGGTTCGTGGATGTCCCTGGTATGCGGGATGCCCGAAGTGATCGATCCTGAAAAGATCGCCAGTCACTTGAAATCCGTACACAAATACAACCTGAAAAAGGACTTGCAAAACCATGCCAATCCGCAGCGGCCAACCTTTGCGCTGGGCGAGGATGGCGGCCTGTTGTTGTGTAGCTGGCCTAAAGGCGGAAAGCTAAGCCTGCCCTTTGTATACAGCGACGAGGTATGGACAGGCATTGAATACCAGGCGGCATCGCACTTGATGTTCGAAGGCGAAGTAGAAAAGGGTCTGGACATTGTTCGTACTTGCAGGGACAGGTATGACGGGCGTATCCGCAATCCGTTCAACGAATATGAGTGCGGTGCGTGGTATGCGCGGGCAATGGCAAGTTACGCCCTGATCGAGGGATTGACGGGAGTGCGTTACGATGCGGTTGATAAAACGCTGTATATCAACTCGCGGGTTGGAAATGACTTTGTTTCATTCTTATCGACCGGCACGGGGTTTGGAAATGTCGGGCTGAAAAACGGAAAACCGTTTGTCGATGTGAAGTATGGCGTTATTGATGTGAAAAAGTGCATGGTTTCGGGAAACGAAGCAGCGCTGTGAACAATGTTTAACCGGATAATTTAAAATGTTTAAAATTATTATTTATTTAAGGTATGAAAAGGATCACTGTTTTGTTAACCGCTTTGTTTGTGTTGACATTATTAAATTGTAACAATTCTAAAAAGAAAAGTATGTATTTTTACCGAAAAGGCGCCTATGGTTATGACCTTCAATTTCTGAAAGAGAAAGACAGTAGCTTGATTGTCCTGAAGGGAGGTAATGGGGCGGAAGTGATTGTTTCCCCCAAATACCAGGCAAAAGTGTTTACGAGTACCGCCAATGGACCGGATGGAAACAGTCTGGGGTTTGTCAATCACGATGTGCTCAATTCCAATGTCATTGATGAGCACATGAACGGGTATGGCGGCGAAAATCGCTTCTGGCTGGGTCCTGAAGGCGGGCAGTATTCGATTTATTTTGAAAAGGGACAGGAACAGGCGTATGACAATTGGCACACTCCGAAGCCCATTGACATTGAGCCTTGGGATGTTGTTTCTTCCAATGAAAAACAGGCCGTCCTGAAAAAGGAAATGACGGTGACCAATTACAGGGGGTATCAATTAAAACTGAATGTGGACAGGAAAATCGAACTGATTGACAACAGTCAAATAACAGGCATATTGGGAATCGGCCTGAGCGATAAAATCAACGCCGTGGCATACGTAACGGATCATCAGATCACGAACCTGAACGATTTTGAATGGAACACCGAAACGGGAACCATCTGCATCTGGATACTCGACATGTTTATCCCCGCTCCCAGGGCATTTACATTCATCCCGTTTAACGAAGGCGATGAGGCCGGATTGGGAAAAATCGCCACTACCGATTATTTCGGTGAAATACCGGCCGACAGGTTAAAAATAAAAGACGGCATGCTCTATCTGAAAACCGACGGGAAATACAGGAGCAAGATGGGGATGAACGGCAAAAGGGTCAAAGCCATCGCGGGTAATTACGATCCCGATTCCGGGCGATTGACTGTTACTGTCTTCGATGTGGATAAAAATGCCACTTATTTGAATCAGGAATGGAATCCCGCGAAAGATCCGTTGTTGGGCGATGCTATGAATGCCTATAACGACGGGCCGTTAGAAGACGGCAGCATCATGGGGCCTTTCCTCGAAGTAGAGAGCGTATCGCCCGCCGCATTCCTGAAATCCGCCGAATCGTTGAGCCATCGTCATACCGTCTTTCATTTTGTGGGAGAAGAGAATGATTTGAATCCGATTGCCGAAAAACTGTTCGGGATTTCGCTCACTAAAGCAGTTTTTTAACTTGGAGGTGGACACAAAATTAATGCATATCAAAATGAAAAAATCATTTTATATCGTACCCATTGTTGTTCTTTTGTCGCATTCGCTTTTGTTGACAGCTCAAACCAGAAAAGACAACAGTATTACAATGGAATCGGAACTGGAACAATTGTTTCGTCCCGAATTATTGTCCGGATACCGTCAGGGAATCGTTGAACAGATGTCGAGCTATGACCGGACGGGAGGCAATGACGACGGTTTCTCCGGTAAATATTCGTATATACGGAAAGAAGGCAATAAACTGGTTCTTGCCGATTTGAAAGGGCCCGGGGTCGTTAATCGCATTTGGACGCCCACTCCTGCAAGGGATACCATACAATTTTACATTGACGGTGAAAAGACGCCCCGGATCAGCATCCCGTTTATCGACCTGTTTTCGGGGAAAGTATATCCTTTTGTGAATCCTGTTTGCGGCAATGAGGTGGGGGGATATTACTGTTACATCCCGATTCAGTACAAAAAATCGTGCAAGATCATGTATGTTGGCCCGAAAATCGAATTTCACCAGATACAGTACCGTACGTATCCTGCCAAAACGAATGTTGAATCTTTCTCGATGAACTGGACGGAAGCACAAAAATCGTCTTTAGCTGCCGCTTGTGTTTTTTGGCAACGGCAAGTTAATCCTTTAACTATACCGCAAAATTTTGCGCCGGATGTTAAAACGGAAACCAAAACGATCGTTTTGTCTCCCGGAGAGTCTGTTCCTTTTTTCTCGCGCAGCAGCGGCGGACGTATTTTAGGGATGGAGATCGATTGTGGGGAAGCCTTGTCGGGGAACAACAGGGATATTTTATTGCAGGCGTATTGGGACGATGACAATGCTCCGGCGATCAACAGTCCTGCCGCCGATTTTTTCGGGTATGCGTTCGGGAAGCCTGCCATGCAAAGTATTCTTGCCGGAAACAGCCGGGGCGTCAATTATTCGTACCTGCCGATGCCTTTCGGGAAAAAGGCCGATTTGAAGTTTACTTATGCGAAACGTGCAGAAGACCAGCCTAAGGTAGAATTGAAAACCAGAGTCTATTATTCCGATGTAGCGCAAAATCCCGACAAAGAGGGGCGTTTATATACCATTTGGCGTCGCGAGATCGAACCTGAAGAATTTGAGCCTTATTTAATGGCAAAAACATCGGGTAAGGGACATTTTGTGGGCATAGTACATCAGGCACAGGGCTTGATTCCCGGCATGACGCTTTTTTTCGAAGGCGATGATTCCATAGCGGTAGACGGAAAGATGAGGATGCACGGAACAGGCTCCGAAGACCTCTACAACGGGGGCTGGTATGCTTTGCTCGACCGGTGGGACAGGGGCGTAAGCCTCCCGATACATGGCTCGCTCGATTATTCCCTGCAAATGTGCCGGACAGGAGGCTACCGTTTTTACATGACCGACAAGCTGACATTTGAGAACGATCTGCTGTTTACCATGGAGCACGGGCCCGAAAAGAACCGTTTCCCCGTTGATTATACCTCCGTGGCTTTTTATTACGGCGTTGAGCCTTCGGGTAGCGTGGTCGAGCCTGTCGAAAAACTGCGCACGGTTTATGCTCCGACAACGCATGTATTTTTCCCGCAGTTAATGAATCTGTCGATTGGTTGGGACGGAACGATCGAAAACAGGGGGAGATTGATCGCCGCCACCAATGGCGAATCGATGGTTCGCATCATGCTGGACGATATTCCCGAAGGAATGTACAAATTGAAGTTATCCTACTTCAAAACACCCGACGGAGGAGCCTTTTCGGTATGGAACCGCCAAAAAATGATCTCCGACTGGCAGGATGTGAACAGCAAGGATGAAATTTTCATGGAACGAAAGGAAATCGGGATGATCAATATTACCCGCCATACAAATTCCATTACCATACGATTCAAAAAAACCGGTCTGGGTTCAAAATTCCATTTTGACCGAATCATACTTGAAAAACAATAATCAATAATCATTTAAAACAATAAATATGGAAAAAGTATAATGTACCCGCGACACACAATATAATCGCGCGCGCACGCGCAGTGTATAATGATTTGAATCCCGGTAATATTGTCACTTAATTTTTAACGAACCAGTGATAATGTTACGGGTTCTAAAAGGCGACACGGACCAAACGTCCGTATACAGGCTAAAACCTTCTGAAAAAAGGCTAAAGCCTGTTAAAACTCTAAACATGATATTTCAAATAAAAAGATCATTGAAATAATAATAAACAAATGAATAAAATTTTTTAAAATTCTTAACCTTAAAACTTGATCAAATGAAAAATAATATCAAAATTTTATTGACCTTGCTGTTTTTAGGTGTCTCAGCTTGTTTTAATGTCTGTCAGGCACAGCAAAAGCAGGTTACGGGACGTGTAATGGACATCAACGGCGAATTGCTTGTTGGTGTAAATGTGGTAGAAGCCAATACATTGAACGGAACCGTAACAGATGTGAACGGAACCTATGTGTTGCGGCTGACGACAGAGAATCCTGTCCTGAATTTTTCATACGTAGGATTCAAAGCGAAAGAAGTAGAAGTCAAGAAAGAGGGCATTATAGACGTAACCCTTGATGAAAACCTGGAAATGCTGGACGAGGTTGTAGTTGTTGGATTCGGCACCCAGAAAAAAGCCTCTGTTGTGGGTTCCATTTCCAGTATTTCTCCGGAACTTTTGCAGAGATCGCCAAGCCGGTCGCTGAGTAATAATTTGGCGGGCATGGTTTCCGGCGTGATTGCGGTACAGCGTAGCGGTAACCCGTGGTTCAACAACTCCGATTTCTGGATCAGGGGTATCAGCACCTTCAATTCGGTCGCAACTCCCCTTGTTTTGGTGGATGGTATCGAAAGGTCCTTACACGACCTTGATCCGGAAGAAATTGCATCATTTTCGGTATTGAAAGATGCGGCTGCAAGCGCTGTTTACGGAGTGAGAGGCGCTAACGGGGTAATCATGATCAATACCAAAAGAGGAAATATCGGCAAGCCGCAGGTGAATTTCCGTATTGAACAGTCGGTCAGCACGCCCATCAAAATACCGGACTATGTCGGAAGTGTGAAGTATCTGGAATTGATGAACGAAATGTATCTTGACAGCGGTAGAGCTCCGTTTATTGATGAGGCTACGCTGTTGAACTACAAATATCAAACCGATCCTGAACTTTATCCCGACGTAGACTGGTGGGATGTGGTATCAAAAGATTATTCCAAAGGTACGAAGGCCAACCTCAGTGTCAACGGGGGAAACGATTTCCTTCGCTATTCAATGGTATTGGGATATTTCCACGAAGACGGGATCACTGAAGTAGACCCCAACCAGGAATGGGATTCGTCACTGAAAGTGAACAGGTATACCGTGCGTACCAATGTTGATGTAAATGTTACATCCACAACGCTTTTGAGAGTGAACCTCGGAGGCTTCCTGCAAACGAAAAACGCCCCTCCGGGAAATGACGAAACCAATTTGGGTATCTTCTTCCAGGCAATGAGGATTCCGCCTTATATTCATCCTCCGGTTTATTCGGATGGGAGTATCCCCCGCGTATTTGCCAAGGAAAATCCATATGCATGGGCTACCCAGAGAGGGTATGAACGGATGAATAACAGCAAAATAGAATCATTGACTGCCCTGGAACAGGATTTGAAATTTGTAACGCCCGGATTAAGTGCAAAACTTACCTTTTCGTTTGATAGATTTTCAGGCAACTGGGTAACAAGATCCAAAAATCCGGATTATTACATTCCCGCTACAGCACGTGATGAAAACGGCGACCTGATACTGAACATCCAGGCAAATGGGGAACAGTTTCTGGGACACTCCGTTGGCGCTAACTGGGGCGACCAAAGCGTTTATCTTGAAGGGATGTTTGCTTACGACAGGACATTTTACTCGGTACACGCTATCAACGCAATGGCGCTGTACAACCAGAGAAGTTTCGACAACGGATCCGCACAGCCTTTCAGGACTCAGGGATTTGCCGGACGTCTGTCCTATTCGTATGACAGGAAATATGTGGCTGAATTTAATTTCGGCTACAACGGATCGGAAAACTTTGCCAAGGGAAAACGTTACGGATTTTTTCCTGCCGTAGCGGCAGGTTGGGTGGTGTCCCAGGAAAGTTTCATGGAACCGCTTAAACCGGTTGTCTCCAACCTGAAAATAAGAGGTTCATGGGGTGAAGCCGGTAACAGCGAGATAGGTCGCAACCCGGATGGCTCTGTCAGACGGCGGTTTGCGTACCTTGCTACAATAGCCAGCCTGGGAAGCGTCGACTGGGGTTCTGCAACTCCTTATGTGTACAGGCTGGGAAGAGCCGAAGGTGAAATCGCTATACCCGATTTGACTTGGGAAACATCCGCAAAATCAAACCTGGGGATGGACATCGGGCTTTGGAATAATGCCGTTAATTATACCGTAGACATATTCATGGAAAAACGAAGGGATATTTTCCTTGAAAGGACGAATCTTCCGGGTTCTGCAGGTTTCATCAGGGCGCCTTGGGCTAATTTCGGCAAAGTCGAAAACAGGGGTATTGACATGTCGCTGAACGCGAACAAACAAATCAATGACGACTGGTTCGTTTCCGTAATGGCAAATTATACATACGCACGCAATAAAATAACCGAACTGGATGAACCGCTTGGAAAAGTGGGTACGTACCGTGCGCAAACGGGGAAACCTATTGGGCAAATATTTGGTTTGATTGCCGAAGGACTGTTCACCGAGGACGATTTTGTAAATGGAGCGCTGAAAGATGGTATTCCGATTCAAAATTACAGCGAAGTGACCAATTTGAGACCCGGTGATATTAAATACCGCGATATGGACAATAGCGGCTCCATTGATATCAATGACCAAACATCCATAGGCGGAACGGTCATACCTGAAATTATTTACGGTTTTGGAGTTAATGTAAAGTACAAAGCGGTTGATTTCGGGGTCTTCTTTCAGGGCGCCGGAAAAGCATATCGCTTGCTGGGCGGCGAAAACTGGTTGCCCGGATCGGTACAGGGTGCAGGGAATATCTGGTACAATGTGGATGACCGCTGGACGCCTGAAAATCCAAGTCAGAATGTATTCTGGCCCAGGTTAGGCGACATGACCGTCTCAAATAACACACAGGCGTCAACATGGTGGCTGCAAGACATGAGTTTTTTGCGGTTGAAAAACGTCGAATTGGGTTATACATTCCCTGGCAAGTGGACTGCCAAAATAGGTATCCGCGATTGCAGGATCTTTGTAAGAGGCGCCAATGTATTGACTTTTTCAAAATTCAAAATGTGGGATCCCGAACTGGAAACCTCCGACGGGTTAAGATATCCGCAAATGAAATCTTTCTCAATAGGATTGAATGTCAATTTTAATAACTGAAAAAATAGAAATGAAAATGAAAAAAATATTGATAAAAGTAATATTAGCTGCACTTATATTGCCGAATATTACAGGCTGTGCCGATTATTTGGACAAAATGCCGGACGACCAGTTGACTATGGAAATGATTTTCACCGATAAGATTCGGACGGAAGACTGGCTGGCAAGCGTTTATTCTTCGATACCGAGCCCGATGTGGGGCTATTTTAAGGACCAGGGGTATAACATCATGGGCGATGATATGACCATCCCGCAGGAATGGATGCAGTTTGGATGGGAAAATGTGTATAACTATACCACCGCAAATTGGAATCCCGCTTCGGGATGGAATCCGTATTACTGGCTCCAACTCCCGAGAAGAATCCGTACCGGGCTGATCTTTCTGAAAGAAGTACGTGTTATTCCATCGATAGGCCTGACTGAAGAATATGTAGCGCAGATGAAATATGAAGTGAGATTTCTGATCGCTTACTATTATTCGCTGATGCTGGAAATATACGGTCCGTTCCCGTTTAGTCCGGGCGTTCTTTATGATGTTAATGCTTCTGCGTCCGAATTATTGACCACTCAGACGCCTTACGATGAAATTGTGGACTGGGTGGATACGGAATTGAAGGAAATATCCAACTATCTCCCGGCCGTGTATGCCGATAATTCCAACTGGAGCAGGGCCACAAGCGTAATGGCGTTGGCTGTCAGGGCGAGAACCCTGTTGTTTGCCGCAAGCCCCCTGTTTAACGGGAATCAGGACCTTAAAGACTGGAAAAATGCCGACGAAGTGAACCTTTTCAAAGCCGGTTTCGACCGCGAAAAGTGGAAAAGAGCCGCCGACGCCCATAAGGAACTGATAGACGCGGCTCATGCCGGCGAGTACGCACTGTATAAGGAATATAATAACGACAATTCCATTGACCCGTTCATGTCGTATTACAACATGTCGTTGAAACTCTTTCATGAAGGCAATAAAGAGATTCTTTTCGGCAGGAATGTCGCAAACGAAGATTGGGGAAATTTTCAAAACCATCACCTGCCCAGAGGCATTGGCGGGAACTCGGGGATGGGCGTTACGCAGGAACTGGTTGACGCTTTTTACATGAAGAACGGTATTGCGCCCATCACAGGCTATAATGCTGACGGCTCTCCAATCATTAATCCTGAATCGGGATATGTAGAAAAAGGATTCTCCGCTGATGTTGAACAAAGAAATACGAAATGGAACGGGGGAGGGGCTATCGTAGGAGAGGTTACCCTGCCCAATACCTACAATATGTATTGCAACCGCGAACCCCGTTTCTATGTTTCCGTAATATTCAATGAAGCATGGCTCGGCGTGGCTAACCGGAGAGTTGATTTCTATCAGGGCGGAGCGGATACCCAACAGTCTTTTGATGCTCCGCAAAACGGTTACAATGTTCGGAAACGCATCAAACTGGAAACCTTTCCGAGGGAGAACAGGCGTACATACCAGCCGGGTATTCTTTATCGCTTGGCGGAAGCTTATTTGAGTTACGCTGAAGCCCTTAACGAATACTATGATACCCCGAATGCCGATGTATATCAATATGTAAACCTGGTCAGGGAAAGAGCCGGTATTCCCGATTTAGTATCCGGTTTGTCGCAGGATGAGATGAGAGCGGCCATTCAGCAGGAAAGACGGGTAGAATTTAACTGTGAAGGAATACGTTTCAATGATTTGCGACGCTGGAAGCTCGGAGAGGAATACCTGAACACACGATTGTTCGGAATGCGTTTCTATGGTACAAAAAGCGATAACGAAAACGATCCGAGCGCTTTTTACAAGCGTACCTTCTACAAAAACAGGTTTTTTAACAAAAAAATGTATGTGTGGCCTGTTCCTCAGGTGCAGATGGATATCAATCCCAATTTGCGGCAGGCGCCCGGTTATTAATTTAAAATTTTTAAAATAAAAATATCATATGAAAAATTTCAATATCCAATCGGTATTTTATATCATGCTGTTAGCGCTTGGTTTGAATGCCTGCGATGAAGGAAGCGACCCAAGAACAGAATACGCCAACAGGAAGTTTGTGCGTATCAGTAAAGCAACCGTTTCCATCCAGAAAGGGGAGGATTACACGGTAAAGGCAAGTTTTGACAGCCAGGAAACAGCAAGCCAAAAGTTTAACTGGCGCATATTGAATACTGCCGTTGCTTCTATCGCGCGAGTCAATGACAGCACGGCAACCATTACCGGAATCGAAGCGGGTTCAACAACCATCGCAATTGAATCCGAAGATGGAAAACTCAAATACTTTTCAATATTGCATGTCCGTAATGTATATGAGTTGACACGGCCCGTTTATCTTGATTTCGGCGTTGCCGACGTATCGGATCCTCCGTTCAATGTTATTCAAAAAATCGAAAGAGGCGCCACAGTGTCGGATTTATTGGATGACGAAGGTACAAATACCGAATATTCAATATCGAATTTGACGGGTTTTCTATCTCTTGCCGTCAGTAATCCAAACGTTTTTGGAATCCCGTGGCAAGCCGCCAACGATTGCTTTTTTAATGACGGTCGTTTAGGTGATCCTCCTGTCTCCGAGTCGGGTTTTGTTATTTCAAACCTGAAAAAAGCCCAAAGCTATGATTTCTATATTTACGGATCGCTTGACAACGATGTCCACAGCATTGTAGAAACAGAGTTCCGGATAAAGGGCGGCAACGAAGGAACAGTCGTGGTTGATAACAGTCGTAATACAGACCGTATTTACAGGGTGAAAAATATTTTTCCCGATGGCGACGCTCAAATTACCATTATGATGGGAATGGGCCCCGGAAATAACTTTTGGTCGGGATTCTACGGCGTAAATGTAATCGTGATAACGCCTGAGGGATATGACATGCAAATCCCCGGTGTTATTGATTAATCGATTAATAATTAATAATGAATAGCGTCCACTCCGGGAAGTTGCTTTTCGGAGTGGATTTTACCAATTGAGATCATCAAGTTCAGTATGTTATCATTTAAAAACAGTAATATGGAGCAAATAAGTTATCCGAAAATTGGTATCCGTCCCATCATTGACGGCCGCCGCAAGGGAATCCGCGAATCGCTGGAGGACAAGACAATGGGAATGGCGAAAAATGTAGCCCGGTTTTATTTCGAAAACCTCCGCTATCCCGATGGCAGCCCTGTGCAATGCGTGATTGCCGACACTTGCATAGGCGGCGTGAAAGAAGCCGCCAAATGCGCTGAAAAATTTGAACGGGAAAACGTCGGATTATCGTTATCCGTCACGCCGTGCTGGTGCTACGGTTCCGAAACCATCGACATGAACCCGCTGATCCCGAAAGCCATTTGGGGGTTCAACGGCACGGAACGTCCCGGCGCTGTTTACCTTGCGGCTGCCCTGGCTGCACACAACCAGTTCGGCTTGCCCGCCTTTGGCATTTACGGGCGGGATGTCCAGGATTTGGACGACCATACGATCCCTGCCGATGTCCGGGAGAAACTGCTTCGTTTTGCCAGGGCAGGTTTGGCAGTGGCGATCATGCGCGGAAAATCCTACCTGGCCATTGGTTCCGTATCCATGGGCATTGCCGGTTCGATCGTAAATCCTGATTTTCTCCGTGAATATCTCGGTATCCGCACCGAATATGTCGATTGTTCCGAAATATTGCGCCGTGTCCAACAGGAAATTTATGACAGGGACGAATTTGCAAAAGCAATGGAATGGACTCGCAGGCATTGCATGAAAAACGAGGGCGAGGATCTGAACAGGGAATCGATCAGGCGCAGCCGTCAGCAGAAGGACCTGGATTGGGAATTTGTGGTGAAGATGACCATCATTATGCGCGATTTGATGATTGGCAATGAAAAACTCGATGAGATGGGATTTAAAGAAGAAGCCAACGGACACAATGCGATTGCGGGAGGTTTCCAGGGACAGCGCCAGTGGACCGATTTCATGCCCGACGGCGATTTCTCCGAAGCCATGCTCAACACCTCGTTCGACTGGAACGGAATCCGCGAACCGTTTGTTTTTGCCACCGAAGATGATCACTTGAACGGTATCAGCATGTTGTTCAACAAACTGCTGACCAATACATCTCAAATATTTGCCGATGTGCGTACGTTCTGGAGCCCCGAAGCAATCGAAAGGGTTTCGGGATGGAAACCCGACGGCATGTTGCAAGGCGGGGCCATCCATTTAATCAATTCGGGCTCGTGCACATTGGATGGCACGGGGCAGCAGTCCGGCGAAGATGGCAACCCTGTGATGAAGCCATTCTGGGAAATCACCGAAGATGAGGTTGAAAAGATGCTGGAAGCAACAACATGGTCGCCTGCCGGGCTGGAATACATGCGCGGAGGCGGTTTCTCGTCCAAATTCCTTACCCGCGAAGGGATGCCGGTTACCATGTGTCGCTTGAACCTGCTGAGAGGCTTAGGCCCTGTTCTGCAAATAGCAGAAGGCTGGACGGTTCGCTTTCCCGAACACGTTTTTAGCATCATCGACCGGCGTACCGATCCGGGTTGGCCTTCAACATTCTTTGTACCGAGGGTAACGGGCGAGGGACGGTTTAAAGATGTTTATTCCGTGATGAATTATTGGGGAGCCAATCATGGAGCCATCAGTTACGGGCATATCGGCGCGGATTTGATTACGCTTGCCTCAACTTTGCGGATACCTGTTTGCATGCACAATGTGGATGAAAATAAGATATTCCGTCCGTCTGCCTGGGCTGCATACGGCTCATGCGATGAAAGCTCCGATTACAGGGCTTGTGCAACTTATGGGGCATTGTATCATTAAGTCAATAATTAACAAGTAATAATTAACAAATTTATATTTTTTATGATGACAATCAGGCAATTTACTTTGTGTATCCTGCTATTCGGGGCCATGTCATGGTTTCCGGCAAATGTAAGAGCTCAGGATAATTTTTCGAGCGAGATGTATGATCTTGCCAAGCTGAAAAACGGTATGCGCAACAAACGCATCAGCAGTTACGACCAGACAGGAGGGAACAGGGATCACCTCAGCAATATTAAACCGGGCGAAACCCGTACAATAGCCGAAATATCCGGTACCGGCATGATCAGCCACATCTGGATAACCATTGCTCCCGATCCCCGTCGCTTGAACCGTAACGACATCATTATCCGGATGTATTGGGACGGCAGCGATTACCCTTCGGTAGAGTCGCCTGTTGGCCCGTTCTTCGGGCAGGGATGGAACGAACAGTATAATTATGCGTCGCTGCCCCTGTCGGCAGGGCCCGGCAACGGCACCGGGCTTTCATCCTACTTCGCCATGCCTTTTGCAAAAGGCGCGAAAATAGAGATTGAGAACCAGGCCGACCATCAAATCGACGCGTTCTATTTCTATGTGGACTATTATGAAATGAAGAAGCTGCCCGATGATATGGGACGCTTTCATGCATGGTACAACCATGAACTGACCGAAGCCCTCCCCGAAGGGGAAACAGAATGGGCGGTTATCGGCCCGCAGCGCGAAAACAGGGATGGCGCCAATAACTATGTTTTTGCCGATATAAAAGGCAAGGGTCATTTTGTGGGGATCAACTATTACGTCCATTGTCCTACTCCCATGTGGTACGGGGAAGGCGACGACATGTGGTTTATCGACGGGGAAAAAATGCCTTCGCTGATCGGCACGGGTACCGAAGATTTCTTTAATACGTCCTGGTGTCCGAAAGAGAAATTTTCGCATCCTCATTTCGGCTATCCCCGTGTAAACGACGACATCGGCTGGTTGGGACGGACGCATGTTTACCGGTTCTTCATCAACGATCCCGTTTTCTTTGAAAAAAGCCTGAAAGCAACGATAGAACACGGTCATGCGAATAACCTGACGCTCGACATGGCCACCGTAGCATACTGGTATCAGTCGGAAGCCTGTAAATTACCGCCCGCTCCTTCAAAGGAAGACCGGAAGCTGAAACCCTTTATCGGCGTAAGCGAAATCCATAAATGGCGTAATGAATGGAGGAAAAGTAAAGGAAACGATCCTAAGCTTTGGGGAAATGAATAATCATCAAAAATAATGTTATGAAAAATTTAATTCATCAAATAAACAAGACCTTATTAACCTGTTTGCTTTTGAGTTTTGCGCTCTATTCCAGCGCGCAGCAAACGAAAGTAATACGGGGAACAGTTCTGGAGGAAGGCGCCGATGAGCCATTGGTTGGGGTTAGCGTATATATCAAAGGGACTGCAACCGGTACGGTAACCAACATAGATGGGAAATATGAAATCAATACCGGTTCGGAAGACGCCATACTGGTATTTTCTTTTGTCGGCAAAAAAACTGAAGAGCGCGCCGTCAGAGGCTTAACCATAATCGATGTGACCCTGGAGGACGATGCAACCGCACTTTCGGAAGTAGTGATCTATACGGGTTATATGACCCAGAGGAAAGCTGATGTAACAGGATCCATAGCGATAGCAGGCGCAAGCGACATCGGGAAAAATCCTTCGGCAAATGCAATGAAATCCCTTCAGGGAAAACTTTCGGGGGTTCATATCACCACCAATGGAGGCAACCCGTCCGAAGACGTGGGCGTACAGGTACGTGGAAAGACCTCTCTGGCCGGCGACATACAGCCCCTGATTGTGCTGGACGGGATGCCTACCCAAAACTTGAACCTCCGCGACATCAACTCGGCCGATATTGAATCCATACAGGTGCTGAAAGATGCTGCCTCGGCCAGTATATACGGAGCGCGGGCCTCCGGGGGCGTATTGCTGATACAGACCAAAAAGGGAAAAGCCGGAAAAACGTCTGTTGACTACAATGGCAGCATTTCGGTCAGTTCTGTGCGGAACAGGCCGGAACTGATGAACGCCGCGCAATATGGAGTGGCGGCGTTCAGAGCGCAATCGTATGATGAACAGGTATACGGCATCCCCATGTCGCTTCCTGCCGCTTACGATTTCACATGGCACAGGGATGACAGCGGGATAGCCGTACTGGACAATGCACAGGTTAAGGAATGGCTCAACCCGGAGCAAACCGTACCCGGAGCGGATACCGACTGGATGGATGAAATTTTCCGGACAGCGATCATGACAGAGCATCAACTGACGGTTTCGAGCGGAACAGATAAATCAAAAAGCTTGTTCTCGTTGGGGTATTATAATAACCAGGGAACACAGATACATACATTTTTCAGGCAGTATTCGGTACGCAGCAATACCGAATACAGCCTGATCAACAACCATTTGAAGGTGGGTGAAAACCTGGCTGTATCTTACTTGCAATACAGGGATCAGAGGGATCCAAACCCAACATGGTATGCAATGATTAATCCTCCTGCCGCCCCTGTGCGCGACATCAATGGGAACTGGGCCGGCGCTGCCGGTTTCGACGATTTTACCAACCCGGTGCGTGTCTTGACGGACAATAAAGACAATATCAACAATTACGTCAAAGTCATTGGTAATATTTTTCTCGACCTTGATATTTGGAAAGGGATATCGGCGCGTACACAATTCGGCGTTGATTACGGGAACGCATATAACAGGGCGGTTGAAAAAATATGGTCCGAAACCGGCGCCAGGAACAGCGATGGGGAAAATTATGTGGCGAGTTATCAATCCCATCCGTTAAGCTATGTATGGACCAATACCCTGTCGTACACGCTCAATACGGGCAAACACAGCCTCGATGCCGTATTCGGAACGGAATATACAAGATACGTACAGGAAGGATTCTCTGCAAGAAGGGAGGGGATTTACCTCGAAGAGCGTGATTTTGCCCACATAGGCGTAACAACGGGTTCGAAATACTCGCTGGGCAGTTCGGCTGACGAGTATACCTATTTTTCCCTGTTCGGTAAAGCCAATTATGTGTATCATTCAAAGTACATGTTCTCCTTCACCTTGCGTCGCGACGGTTCGTCGCTCTTCGGTGAAAATAACCGCTACGGGTTGTTTCCTGCTGTTTCGGGCGGATGGAGGATCAGCAACGAATCGTTTATGCAGAACGTCAGTTTTTTGTCCGATCTTAAACTGCGCGCCAGCTGGGGATCGAACGGAAGCGTGCAGGGCTTGCCCCGGGGATATACCTCCACCCCGTTTACGACCAGTTATTTCGATACTTCCTATCCGATTGACGGTAATGAAACGGGCCCCCTGTATTCGGGCTATAGAAGAACCTGGTTGGGAAATCCTGATCTTAAATGGGAAACCACCACGCAAACCGACCTGGCTGTCGACTTCGGCTTCCTGGACCAGCAGCTCACAGGAACGCTGGGCTATTATTTCAAGAAGACAAAGGACATCCTGGTGCAAACGCCTTACATCGCAGCTATGGGCGAAGGGGGCGAACCATGGATCAACGGTGCGGATATGAACAACCGGGGATTCGAAATTGAACTCCATTACAGCAATCACCCTTCGGCAGAATTCCGGTATACCGTTTCGGCCAACATCGGAACCTATAAAACCAAGCTGGTCAGTTTGCCCGAAAATGTCATCAATAAATATCCGGGCGACGGCATGCGCGATTTTGTTGTGGGCAGAACCCCGAATATTCATTATGGCCTTGTGGCAGATGGCATATTCAAAACCCAGGAAGAAGTGGATAACCATGCCGTGCAAACGGGAAAGGCCGTTGGCCGCGTACGCTATAAGGACCTGGATGGCAATGGCGTGGTTAACGAATTATATGACAGGACGTATATCGGGATTAGCGACCCTGATTTCTTTGGCGGGATCACCTTTGACCTCAGATATGCGGGATTCGACCTGAATATGTTTTTCCAGGGTATTTACGGCAATAAGGTGAAAAACGACTGGAAGTATCAATCCGATTTCTGGAATATATCTGTTCCTGCAGGAAAGAATCACGATACCCGGATTTTAGACGCATGGTCGTTTGATAACCCGGATTCCGATATTCCCGCGATCACCAACTCAACGCAAAATTCCGAGAATGTCTTTTCCAGTTATTATGTGGAAGACGGTTCTTATCTGAAATTAAGAAATATAGAACTTGGGTATACGCTTCCCCAAAAAATATCAGGCAAACTGTCCATGCAGCATCTCCGATTTTACGCTTCGGCGCGGAATGTTTTTACGCTTAAAAAGGGATGGGGAAAAGATCAATATACCGGTTTCGATCCCGAAATGTTCGCCTATGGCTATTTATCACCCTTCACATTTACTTTTGGACTTAACGTTACATTTTAAATATTTTAAATCATATATTCATGAAAAGGCTTAAATTGATCGTATACGCTTTTGCCCTGGTATTGGCGGCAATGAGCTGTTCCGATGTGCTTGACGTCAATCCCAAGCAGGTTTTAGACGAGGCGCTGCTTACCAAGCCCGGTGATATGGAAGGCTTTGTAACAGCGGCATATGCCAGGATGACGGATATACCGTCCTGGGATTCCCCGTTCTCCCCCTGGTGGTCGGGATCATTACGTTCCGACGACTCCTACAAAGGCGGAGGAGGAACCTGGGATGGCGGCGACGGATGGGGCTATATGGAAACTTTTGTTAATCTAACCCCCAACGGATGGCCGCTTGATTTCCCGTGGTACGTATCGTACCAGGTCATCCAGAGATGCAATACAGCCATACAAAGGCTGGAGACCATCTCTGAAGAAGACTTCCCGGTGAAAAACGCACGATTGGGCGAAATGAAATTTATCCGTACTTTTGTTCACTTCAGGCTCAAACAGTTCTTCAAATATATGCCTTATATTGATGAACAGGTGACAGGCGCGACCGCCGAATTTGAAGCCGTTCCCAACAGGGTAAAAGATCAGCCGAACGATCAGTATTTGTGGGAAAGGATTCTGGCCGACTTTAAGGATGCGGAAGGGCTCCTGCCCGAAGTTCAAACCGAAAAGGGGCGGGTCAGCAAAAATGCTGCAACAGCCATGGTGGCAAGGACGCTGATGTTTATGGCGTACGTGCAGGACGACAAACACCAGGTGGTAAGCGTCGATATGGAAAAGTTAAGCGAAGCGTTGACGTATCTGAATAAATTGACCGGTCAGGATGGTACAGGCCTTGAGTTATGTGATGATTTCGGTTATAACTTTGTCGCCGAATCCGACAACAACACGCGGGAGTCCATCTGGGAAATCCAGTATTCGATTGACGACGGCAGTTCCACCGGGGGTAAAATAAACAGAAGCGAAGGTTTGAACCATCCGTGGAACTGGGGCGGATTCCAGTGCTGCGGGTTTCACCATGTGAGCTACACGATGGGAAATGCCTTCAAAACCGGGTCTGACGGTTTGCCGATGTTCGATACATACAATGTTGGAAGCATTGCCGACGGCGTAGATGCGTATTTCGGGCAAAACACATTCGACCCGCGTTTCAGCCATACGATAGGTATGCCGGGGCATCCCTGGAAATACGACCCGCATTTGATCTTTGAAGAACGCGGGCTGCGCAATATCCCCGAATACGGTTATTTCAAATCTGTGAAGGAATTGCCGCATCCCGGCTGCAGTTGCCTGATGTATGACGGATGGCAGTTCAATTCCATGAATAAAAGGATGATCCGCTACGATGAGGTGCTGCTGTGGAAAGCGGAAGCGCTGATTCAGCTGGACAGGTGGAATGAGTCCCTGGAATTGATCAATAGAATCCGCCGGCGCGCTGCAAACAGTACGGCGCTTTTGGTAAAAGCGGACGGAACCCCCATATTGAATTATAAATGCAAAGAATACCAGCCGGGTGTAAACTGTACCTGGGATAAAGAGTTTGCATGGAAAGCCATGCAATGGGAAAACCGCCTTGAAATGGCTTGCGAAGGACGCCGTTTTTTCGATCTGCAACGCTGGGGAATTTTGGAGCCAACCATGAACAGTTATTTTACAGCAGAAAAAGACAGGTTCTCGTGGATGGATAATGCGCGCTTCACCGCCGGACGCGACGAATTTTTCCCGATACCGCAGCCGCAAATAAAGTGGGCAAAGGGAAATTACACGCAAAATCCAGGATATTAATATTAAATTTTATGTTTATGAAAAATAGTGTAAAAGCGTTTATTGCAGTATATGCCGCGATCCTGCTTGCCGGATGTTATGATCGGGATGTGGTTGATCACAAAGAATTTGATTATTCTCTGCCTCAAATAGAGAACTTGAATTATACGAAACAGGCAAATCAGGTTCATTTAACATGGCAAATACCGGCAAACATACCGGCTGATTTTAAAAGACCGCTGGAGACGCAAATTCAAGTAGTGGAGAATGATGTTTACAAGAATATTGTTACCGTCGGGAATGAAATTGCTTCTGCCGATATCGACATTGACGCAAGTAAGGAATACCGCTTTGTGGTAAGGTTATACGGACAGTTAACCGATGATGCCGCAGAAACGGGCTGGCCCGAGGAGGTATATTCCCAAAGCCGGGTGATTGAAATCCGGTAATCGCTGTTTGTATTTTTTGTTGATTAGATGACAGTCCGTCGGGGAAAATATTTCTTTGGCGGACTTATCATCCCATTACCTTGTACTTTTATCAGAATGAAAAGAATGAAACGAAAAACGGCCCGAAAATATATGCTTTGCGCGGGGCTTGTCCTTTACGCGCTATTGTCTTCATGCGGTAAGGATTCGGACGAAGAGGCTTACGTACCCATTGACGAAATCACATCTTTGGAAACCGGCCTTTTCCCGGATAAGAATACAAAAGCCGTATCGACCACGCTGACTTTCAAGAATCTTGACGATATCGACTATCTGGCGGTCAGGATAAGCGGGGGCGATAACTACGCGGCTAAAATAAGCCGGAGCGAACTCTCATCATCGTATGTGTTCAAATATACCATCCGGGAATCCGATCCCGTATCCTTCAAATTAATACTGTGCGCTTATTACCGGGACGGGAACAAATCCAAAGACCTTTCCCTGAATATCGACAACCGGTGGGGATTCTTTATCCGCAAAATAAGCCGCATAGCCCGTGTTACGGGATCGGCAACGGCGGGCGAATCTTTCCCCAGCCCGAACAATACGGCGGTAAGATGGAATGTGGGGGGAACCGACCTGGGTATTGTATGGGAAATGGACCCGGGAAAGTATGGAATTTTCTTTGGCGACACCTTCGGACGCGATTTTGTCCCCAATCAGGCCAGCCCCGGGCCTAACGGCGGCAGTTGGCGAAGCAACGTCCTGGCTTTTTCAAACGACGGCGACCTGGACGACGGGCTCGCTTTCAGCAGCATGGCTACCGACGGCAGGGGAGACGCCCGCGAAATTGTATACGGCGGAAAGGACGGATCGGGCTACGGCGACTGGACGTCCATCCCCACGGCGGCGATCCGCGCCAACGGCATCGATTATGTACATTATTTCAATATAAAAAACTGGACGGGATGGATCACGAATTATTCCGGCCTGTACAAGTCTGCGGATAATGGCCTGACATGGACCAAATGCGAAAGCGTATCCTTCACGCCTTACAGCAATTTCGGGCAAGTCGGCTATTTCAAGAAGGACGGCTATGTGTACATGATCGGCACCGAAACGGGGCGCGACAGCAATGCGCGCCTGTCCCGCTTCCGTGAACCGGACATGGAAGACCGCGACCGCTACGAATATTGGAATGGCGCAACCGGACAGTGGGTCGTGGGCGACGAATACAGGGCGACTAACATCATCAGCGATAAAGTGGGCGAATTGTCCTTCATATACAACAGTCGGCATCAAAAATGGATCATTGCCTATTTCAACGGCGACCGGTACAACATCACCATGCGGACGGCGGCGGATATAACCGGCCCGTGGAGCGAACCGTATGAATTGGCTGCAGGCAAGGAATATGCGCAGCTGTACGGCTCGTTTTTCCACCCGCTGTCGGTAACCGGCGACAACCTGTATTTCCTGATGTCCATGTGGATGCCCTACAATGTCTTCCTGATGAAAGCCGAACTGGTGGATATGGGGAGCTTAACGGACTGAAGCATTGCGAGCCTGCGCCTGCCCGCGGGGAGAGGATGGCGTCTTTCGCAAGTTTTGCCGGCATGTGGTTGCTGAAAAACGTTCGCGACGGAGGGTGGAGTACTTTTTTGCCTTATAAAGCATCCGCCGCGGCAGAGCGGAGCGCTTTTTTGCCCTGCAAAGCATCCGCCGCGGCAGAGTGGAGCGCTTTTTTGCCTTATAAAGCATTCGCCGCGGCAGAGTGGAGCGCTTTTTTGCCCTGAAAAGCATTCGCCGCGGCAGAGTGGAGCGCTTTTTTGCCCTGTAAAGCATCCGCCGCGGCAGAGCGGAGCGCTTTTTTGCCTTATAAAGCATCCGCCGCGGCAGAGCGGAGTACTTTTTGGCCTCACAAAGTACTTGACGCAATCAAAGGAAAGGAATTTTATGACCTGTCAGGGTCTATCAACATTGTTTCCCGTCAGGGAAACCATATCAATAGAAAAAATATGCACCGCCACCGGATCAAAACCCCGTATGGGGTTTCACATGATGAATCTCCTACAGAGATTAACGGATGTTTTTCGTATTGATTTCTATTGCTATGAATGTCCTGCCGGACAACGTTCCATCATTCGGCGGAAACCCCGTCAGGGATGACATATCGGTAGAAAAACATGCGCCGCCTGTTTTTCCCTGTAGCGGAAACCCCGTCAGGGATGACATATTGGTAGAAGCCATATCGGTTAATATCGACCAAATCCCGTCGGGGATGGCAGACCGGTAGACGATGACAGGTCGATCGAATATATTTCCCGTCAGGGAAACCATATCAATAGAAAAAATAGAAAAAATATGCACCGCCACCGGATCAAAACCCCGTATGGGGTTTCACATGATGAATCTCCTACAGAGATTGGTTGATGTCTTTCGCATCGATTCTATTGCTATGAATGCCCTGACGGGCAAAATACGCACGGAATGTTTCGTGCTTGCGATCGGATGTCGGAAGGCAATTGCACCCACATAAAATTTTACCGGACAGTAGTGGCTGGGGATGTAAAATATGCTGCGTTGGGAATTTTTTCCTTGCAACTGTGAGATAAATAGTTTAATATTGCTTTTTTTTATAAATATTATCATCAATCGAAAAAAATTACCACCATGGCAAAAATGATTTTACAAAAGGATTCTGCCGCCATGCATCTCAGGATGGCAAAGCGGCATACAAGATTATGCGGACGGCTGGCGCACACCAAAAAATACGCCGCCGCTATACAACAGGTGTTGGAACAGTTGAAGGAAAAGGAAAAAGAACGGGAAAACGCTTCGGACGACCGCGAGTATGCTTATGATGATGTGATCCTGTGCGACACCGATCTGGATAATGCTGTGCGTACCACATTTGAGCAAACCCGGCAATACGACCGCGACCATCTCTCGCAGGCGCTCGAACTGCTGTTCCCTACCGGCCGATTCTCCGATCTGGTGCAGATGTCGCTTTCCAAAGAGCCGCAGGAAGTAAAAAATTTAGTAGTAAAGCTTAACCAGTTGGAGGATGGCCACCAGTTGAAACCATTGGCTGCAATCCTGCAGGAAAAGGCGGATGCCTCCATAGCCGCGTGGGACGCGTACCAGCAAGCCATTAACCGGCTAAAAGCGATTCAGGCTTCGGAGGAATTGACCAAGCTGGCCGTGCGGAAACAGTACGAAAACAATTGGCTGGAAGCCCGCAAGGAGTTCGGCGCATCGCTTGCCGACCGCATTTTCCCGAAAATGTCGAGCAGAACGTCGCCGCACAAGGATGACGAAGAGCCGCCAACAAGCGAAGAATAAAGTTTCGAGTTTTGGATTTCGAGTTTTTGACCCTGACAGGCCTGGTCGGTGCGACACACCCGGCTAAAATCCCGTCAGGGGGATGACAGATCGGTAGAAACCCCTGACGGGTAATGTAGAGACGCGATGCATCGCGTCTCTACGTGCTTTTTCCCGTTAGCCGTTCCAACCCTGTCGGCAGCTTTGCAGCCTGACAGGTTGCAAATAATTATGGATTATATGATATGCACGGTAATGTATGGGAGCAATTTTATCCGCAACGTCTTAACAAGTCTACGTTAGGGATACAAAATAGCTACGTTGGGAACTTTTTTCGACGTTAGGGATACAAAATGGCTACGTTGGGAATTTTTTCCTTGCAACTGTGATATAAGCAGTCTAATATTGCCCTTTTATATTGTGACGGGTTAGAGTTAGAGGAAAGAATTTAAATAATGAAATATACCAGACTCAAAAATTACATATATCCTGTTTTATTGTTGTTTGTAGGGGTCATACTTTATCTTCCTTTGTTGAAGAACCAGTTGCTCGATTTTTGGGACGACCAGTGGGCAGTAATGAACGAATACACCGAAGGCGGTTTTCATTTGCACAATCTATGGCGCATTTTAACCGAATTCTACCACGGCCAGTACGCACCCCTGAATGAATATCTCTACCTGGCGCTGTATGAGTTTTTCGGATACAACCCTTTTCACTTTCATTTGGCAAGCATGCTGTTGCATGTCGCCAATATCGGCCTGGCATACGCGACACTCAGGAAACTGTTGATCCTGAGCGGCAGGGTTGACCGTAAAAACGTAAATATCCTGTCATTCCTTACCATCCTCATTTTTGCCGTCCATCCCTGTAATGTGGAATCCGTTGCCTGGATGAGCGCCTCCAAGGTATTGGTTTATGCCCTGTTTTATTTTGGCGCTACTTATACCTTCCTGCTCTATATCGAAAAAAGGAAAAGCATCTATTATGTTTGGACGGCGCTGCTTTACGTATTGTCGTTCCTGGGGAAAGACCAGGCAGTTACTTTCCCTTTGTGGATGCTGCTTGTCTACTGGTTTTTAAACTTCAAGTTGACCGATAAACCTGTCTGGAAAACAACCATACCCTTTTTCGTATTATCATTGGTTTTCGGGATTGTAACCATGTTGTCGCAATCGGTCAGCGGCCAGGGCGTCTTGACCGACGCCCCGGCATACCCTCTCTGGCAACGGGGAGTTTATGGCTGTTATTCGTTGATGGAATACCTCTCCAAATCCCTTTTCCCCTTCAAACTGTCATACCTGTATCCATTCCCGTCTGCCATAGGCGATCCGCTTCCGCAATGGTTACTTTTGTATCCGGCATTGCTCATAGTCATAGTGGTCTGTTTATGGAAATTTTTATCTCATTGGGCGCTGAAGTTCGGATTACTCTTTTTCCTGATCCACATGGCCATTGTATTGAATGTGGTAGAACTCTCCCGGTTTTCAATTATTGCCGACCGGTACCTGTATGTGGCGCTCATGGGTATTGGTTTTATCACAGCGTATTTCCTGATCTGTCAAAAAATGAAACCTCCCGGCAAAATAGCTGTTTGCACTTTATTTGCCTGCTATGTGCTCTACCTGGGTATATATTCCGGCATGAGGATACATGCCTGGCATGATACGGATACCCTTAAAAAAGAAATGCGGGATTTGTTGAAACAGCGTGACGACTATAAACCCCAAGAACAATGAGCAAACATCCTTTATATTATGTATACTGTTCGTATCGCCGAAAGCCCCGCTTGGGGCTGTAATATGGCGATATTTGGCATGAATATTTTTAAATTGTAATTAAATTAATTAAACAAAAAATCATAATAAGATGAAAAGTTTTAAATTGGCAATGATGGGCGTTGGCGCCCTGTTATTCGCCTTAGCGTTGAATTTCAGGCACGCAATGAATGACTATGGCATTCGCGACAGCAAACTCCATGTGGAAGTGCTGGCGCAAACCAACGGATGCGGTAGCGGCGGCAGCTGCACCGGCGGTGGCAGTACCGGCAGTGGCGATGGTAGTACCGGCAGTGGCAGTGGCTGTGGTAGTGGCGGTAGTTGTACTGGTAGTGGCTGTGGTAGCGGTAGTGGCTGTGGTAGCGGTTCCACTTCAGGCGGACTTTTTAATCCGTGGCTTTGGAAGTTGCAAAAAACTGAGACGGACTGTACAAAAACTGTTACCACCACTGGTGGCAGTTGCGGGACAGGGTCTATAAACATTCCCATACCGGACACTCCGATAAGCGGAGGTGCATCAGGCGGCTCGTCATCGAGTACTACTACAACCATCACTTATTCAGGAAAAACGTACGAATGTCGTGATGGTTGGGAGAAATTCTCGTGTACGCCCGAATGTAACGCGCAATAATTGAGTTTACATGGGTTGTTTCCATGTTTTGGAAACAACCCTTTAAACATCTTTAAAAATTAAAAGAAACAATATGAGACAGGCATTTTTAATTTTGACTGTTGTTGGTATTTTATGGGGATGCGTGCAGAACATGCGCCGGAGTTCCGGTTTCCCCACTCCCGATGATCTGGAGGAATCGAAGACTGTCCCGACGGATTCCTCCCGGGCCAAGGTTATTGTGATCGGGAAAGCCGAAGACCTGGTCAAATCGTCGGACGTGATCGAATCCGTAAAATATATTCCGCTGGAAACAAGCCCCGACGCCTTGCTTGGCTATTACCAGAACATCGC
>JAISDP010000133.1 GCA_031264715.1 Bacteroidales bacterium | reverse complement strand
CTGGAAGTAGTGGTCACCCATACTGCTACCGGATGCACCGCCATGAGCATCATAACAGTCCTGCCGCAACCTGTAACCGGCCCGATTTACAGGGCGCCGAACATGGATTGATCATGAGGCCGGCTTTTCATGACCTTCGGACGCCGTTTAATCTTGCCAGAATCGCAGGGTCACAGTGGTACCCCTGTCTACTTCCGATTCGATGGAAATATTGCCGTGGTGCAGATTCATAATCTGCCGGCATATGCTCAAACCAATGCCCGACCCGCCTGTTTTAGTCGTAAAAAACGGGACAAATACTTTGTCGAGTACGTCGGGGACAATGCCGTAACCGTTGTCGGCGATAATTGCTACCGGTCGTTGATATTCGTTTTTGTGTACATCCACGGTTATTTCGGGATTCGACAATTCGCAACAGGCTTCCCATGCGTTTTTGATGAGATTGATAAGTACCTGTTCTGTTAGGGCGCGGTCAGCAATGATTTGCATGTCGGGAGGTTCTACATGGAATGTGAACCTGATTCCATCCGCCCGTAACAACCGGCTGATGTCGGATAACATTTCCTTAGCGGGAATTTCCGCAAGCACAGGCTCAGGAATACGGGTTAGCTGCTGGTAGTTTTTTACGAAATCGACCAATCCCCTGCTACGGCGGTAAATGGTCTGCATAGCCCGGTTCATTACATCACCCTGTTTCGCACCCGCCGGTTCATTGGCCAATGTCTCGGCCAACGAGATGATGGGTGTAATGGAGTTCATGATTTCGTGGGTAAGCACGCGTATCAACTTGCGCCATGCGTCGCTTTCGTGTTCTTCGAGTACCGGTTGGATGTTTTTCAGGCTGACCAGTTTGAGGTCTCTGCCGCCCGCACTGAAATACGTCGCAGTAACGGCGTACTTCACCGCTGTTCCGTCCTTATTGATGGTCAGCAGTTTTACTTCGCGCGGCGCCAACTGTCCCAACATTCCCGGAAGGTCGGGCGAAACATTTTTCAGATCGTCCAGCTTGCGGGGCTGGGGTTTGCCGAACATCTCCACTGCGGTTTTATTGATCCACTCCGTGGCGCCGTATTTGTTCAGCACCATGATTCCCGAGTCGATGCGCTGCAGTAATGTATCGTAGAACATCCGGTCGACTTCGGCTTGCATCAGCCTGTACCTGAAGTGTACCAGGCTTTCCTCCATGGCATGCGCCAGTTCTTTCGGCAAACCTTTCCCGATAGCCGGGCGGAAAGAGATATTTAATTCGTTGAACCGGACAGCTTCGATCAAACGTTTCAGGTCTTTTGTGCTGCGGTTTATCCATCGCCACAGGCCGACCGTGCACCTTAACAACGCAACGCACACAAGGGCAGCCTGCCAATAATACCCTATGGCCGGCAATATGCCCGCCGCAACCGCCAGCAGCACGACGGCCGATAATCTTAGAATCAATATAGCTTTATGCTTAGGCATTTCGGGGGAATTTATTGCGTGCAAAGACGCAGGATTGCAAAGAAGAAACGGAGACAAGTATTAGTGCAAGGCATGAGGACACAAGATACTACCTCTTCTATGCACGCTTACAAGCTTACATCTCTTACCGCTCGATTAGCCGTTCTGTTGGAAATCGCGCTTCAATGCCACCATTTTGATGGCCGTTACAGCAGCTTCCACTCCTTTGTTGCCATGTTTGCCGCCTGCACGGTCGAGCGCCTGTTGGAGGTTGTTGGTAGTGAGTACCCCGAAAATGACCGGGATTTCGAAATTGATGGAAACCTGCGTCAGTCCGGCAGTAACACCCTGGCAGATATAGTCGAAGTGCGGCGTTTCACCGCGGATCACACAGCCGATACTGATAATGGCATCCACGGAAGTGTATCCTGCCATCATTTGCGCACCGGCAGTGAGCTCAAAACTTCCGGGCACATGACGCAGTATGATATCCCCGTCTTTTACGCCATGCTCCTTGAGGGTCTGTATGGCGCCTTCCTTCATGACGGAGGTTACTTCGCTGTTCCATTCGGCAACTACGATGCCGATTTTCATCCCGGTTGCATCGGGAACGTCATTGTATCGGGAAAGATTTTGTGTTGACATTATATTTAATTGCCGCCCTGCTTTACTTTGATTCGGGCGATGTATTTATCAATCGTCCGGCCTTCGGTACTTGCGGCATAATCGGTTTTGATACGTTCGTACAGTTCGCCTGCTTCCTTCAACTTGCCTTCCTTTTCGAGCAGAATACCGGCACGCAACAGGTACAGTGGCGATGTAAAATCGTTACTCCTGTGTCCCGCTGCTTTCCTGTAGAAATTGACGGCCTTTTCCGGTTCGCCGAGTTGTGCGTATGCATCACCGATGCCACCCAATGCAATGGATGACAATATTTTGTCTTTTGATTTGAATTTACTCAAATAGCTGATGGCTTCATCATATTCGCCCAGATGCAAATAACAAAGCCCGGCATAGTATTTTGCAAGATTGGCCGACGGGGTAAATTTGTAGTCGCTGATGATGTCGACAAATCCCAGATTGTTGCCATCGCCGTCCAGCGCCTTTTCCCAGTCATCTTTCTCGAAATATTGTTCGGCAGGAAACATTTGTGCAGCAACTTCCTCTGATTTCTTATCGACATAAAGCTTCTGAAATGCCATGTAAAGCACCACAATACCCAGTATAACCACAATTACCCAAACAATTTGGTTTTGGTATGTTTCGATAAATTGCTCGGCTTTGGTCAGGGCATGCTCCACGCCTTCAACCCTCACTTCAGCTTTGTCGTTCGGTTTTTTTGACATATATTCAAATCAGGTTAAAAAATTCTGCGCAAAAGTATAAATTCCTGACGAGGAATAAAAATTTTACCAAAAAATGTTATTATGATTATATTTGCATTCTATGATTCGCTGTGGCAGTATGATTCAAGAGGGTAGTGAAATGCCGAAACGGTTTAACAGAATTGTTGTTGTTCTTTTTTCATTATGTGTGTGCACGATGATGCATGGCGAAACGTACTATGTGGATGCACAGACCGGCGATGATGATCATAGCGGCCTCTCGTCGTCCGATGCGTGGAAAACGTTGCGGCAAGTAAATATCACTACCTTTCGGCCGGGCGATACAATCCTGTTCCGTACCGGGCAGGAGTGGGAAGGAATGTTATACCCCAGGGGGTCGGGTGCGGAAGGGCGACCCATTGTTATATCCGGATACGGTAGTGGCAGACGACCAAAAATTCACGGCGGACATGCCGATCCGGTGGATTTTGAAGGAATCCGCACCATACAGACGGTTTTGCTTTACAACCAGCAGTATTGGGTGATCAGCGATCTGGAAATTACCAATATGCCCGACAATGTGATCGGGAATTTTGATGATAATGGTGATGAGAGGAGGCGCGGCATATTTGTGGTAGCGTCGGATACGGGCGAATTACGGAGTATTACTATCAAAAATAATTACGTTCATCATGTAAAGGGCGATGATTCGAAAGATTTTCACGGCAGTGGAGGCATTATGCTGTCAGTGCTCGGGAAAAAGAAACCATCGTTTTTCAATGGCGTGTATATCCTCGATAACCGCGTATACATGGTAAATCGTACGGGCATAGGGGTCAGTTCCTACTGGCAGCGCCGTCCGCGAAGTAGCGTCTACCCGTATTCGTGGGTGGACGAGATGGGAACGTACAGGGCAAACCTGAATGTGGTGATCCGTGGCAACGACCTGGAAAGCATTGGTGGCGACGGTATTGTGCCGCAAACGTCGTTCAAGGCATTGATGGAATATAACAAGGTGGATGGCGCCGCATCGCGTTCCGAAGGACATAATGTCGGCCTGTGGGCATGGAACAGTGATTCGGTACTGATACAGCACAACGAAGTATGCAACACCCGGTCAGTGCGCGACGGTATGGCTTTCGACTGCGACGCGTATTCGGTGGGACATGTCTACCAGTACAATTTCAGCCACAATAACAAAGGTGGATTCATGCTTTTTCACGGTCATACATATACTGTGCCCGAAGCACAGAACATGGGACATGTCATCCGTTTCAACATCAGTTTGAATGACGGCCATGCGCTCATGCATTTCTACGGTTCGGGGCAAACCCAGTCGGTTATCCACAATAACCTGTTTTACAACAGAAATTCGAAGGTAATCCCTATTGTTGTTGATGGCAGGCCGTCGGATGTCAAAATAACGGATAATATTTTTCATATCCCTAAAATGATAGAATGGACTGGTGTTGATTCTATCGGCCGGCTTGTTTTTTCGGGCAATATTATGTCGGAGGGAAACAAATTTATTCCGGAAAATAATGCAACCCGAAAAGCGGTACGGAATGACCTGCGCCAGCTTCTAAACTGGAAGGAGAGCAACAGTAAACGAAATGAAACCGTCAATCCGAAGATGATCCGGCAGTTATGGAACAGTATGCAAAACAGAAGGAAGGGAGTCTGAACCCACAAGCTGGATTTTAAAAGGAGTCAACTACTACAACCGGTTAATCCCGATTGCCCTCCGTACTTCGGCAATAGTTTTGGCAGCGCTGGCACGCGCTTTTTCACGGCCTGCCGCAGCTACTTTTCCAAGATATTCCTTATCGTTGATGATTTGCTCGAACTTTTCGCGGATTGGAGCGAGGTATGCGATAAGATCCTCGGCCAGTTGCTTTTTCAGGTCGCCGTAGCGGATGCTGCACCGGGCGTATTGGTCGCGAAAAAAAGCTGCTGTTTCGGGTTTCGATACCAGGTCCAGGATCGTAAACAGGTTTTGTATCGGTTCGGCGAGTTCCTGGTTGGGTTCGGTGGGGCCTGTATCGGTTACGGCTTTCATCACCTTTTTGCGGATTACCTCTGGGGCATCGGTCAGGTATATGCCGTTGCCTTCGGACTTGCCCATCTTACCGGTTCCGTCGAGGCCGGGCACTTTAACCAGGTTAGCGCCAAAGTTGAACGCTTCGGGTTCGGGGAAAATCTCGCAGTTATAAGTATTATTGAATCGCCGTGCATACACACGCGCCAGTTCCAGGTGTTGCTCCTGGTCCTTGCCCACAGGTACCTTGTGGGCGCGGTGGATGAGTATGTCCGAAGCCATCAGTACAGGGTAAGTGAGGAGGCCGGCATTGATGTTGCCCGGCTGCTTGCGGATTTTATCCTTGAAAGTGGTAGTGCGCTCCAATTCGCCCACGTATGCAATCATGTTGAGCAGCAGGTACAAATCACAGGTTTCGGGTACATCGCTCTGTACGTACAGCGTGCATTTTTCGGGATCAATACCCGAAGCGATGTATTCGGCCAGGATGCGGCGGACATTATTGTGCAGATCTTCGGGAGCGGGATGCGTGGTAAGCGAATGATAATCCGCAATGAAAAAATAGCAGGTGTGCGTTTCCTGCAACCGCACGAAATTACGCATCGCACCAAAATAATTGCCTAAATGTAAACTTCCCGTGGAACGGATGCCGCTCAGCACGATATCTTGTTGTTGACTCATTGTGTGATTTTTCAAATAAAGCCGCAAAGATAGGAAATCCTTATAAATAATCATTGAAGATTTGTTCCGATCGGTTCCGATCGGAACAAAAACGCCTTTACCGGCTTTTGTCCGGCGCTGCCGGAACGGGCGGTATCGGCCTGTAATTCTTCAGTTCGTCCAGGATTACTTCTATCGCCTTGTTCAGTTGGTCATCCGTACCTGCATATTCGCGTGCCGGGT
>JAISDP010000087.1 GCA_031264715.1 Bacteroidales bacterium | reverse complement strand
GCATACTGGGGGTAATTGCAAATTCGATAGGTTGAAAAATGTTCCACAGTTAAATAGGCTGTTGGTTCGGTATCATCAAACAGTTTTGCAATTACGATATGAGATGAGAGGCTTCGGTCCTGAGAATATTCTTTTAGAATCGTTGTTTGGTAATCCGTTAGATAATGGACTGCATCACCTATCCTTGTCGTGCAAGCAGGTAAAGTATTGTCTGTGCCAAAATGCTTGTTCAGGTTCAGAATCACCCCCTGCGCGTTTATTTTATCCGTAATTAAAACGACCTGCCAGGGAGACATAACGGTTGCGTTCCCTAAAACCAGATCAACGTTCATTGTATAGCCTTGTTCCGAAATTTGCTGCAAACGGCTGCAGTTGACGGAAACAACGGAAGAAGTTGCCGTTCCGTGAGCTACTAACAGGGTGTATTTCGAAAAATCAATAGCCGGATAATCGTTGTCCGTACAGGTAACATACCGGTTCAATTCTTCGTTGCTGTTGATAACGACTGCTTCGTCGTTATTATTGAGCTTTGTCCATTGACAGGAGGTTTTTGCTAAGGAATATTCCGTAAAAGATATTTCTTTTGGTTCTCCATCATAGCCATTGTCTTCTTCCTGAAAAACAATTTCTTTGGAAGAAGCCGGTATCCTTACAATATGATAAGGCTGTGTAAATACGCGTGACGGATCTCCGGTTTTCAGATGAGTTACACTGATAACGATTCTGTCGGAATATTCAACTATACCGGTAATATCAATGCTCCATCCACCGTTTCCGTGCATTTCATCGAATATGGCGATTACCTGATATGCAGAAAAATCGATATCTGTTTCATCAAAAGTATTTAAACCGTAAACTCTGTCGCGCATAGCGGCTTTCAGTTCATTCCATTTCTCAACGGACGTTATTACCCTGTCTGGTATGGTAAAGCCCTCAAAATAGGTCATTTCTCCTTTGCCTGTCAAAACAGGTTCAATTTCAATTTCAACTTCAACTGCTTCCTGTCTCGGCGGTACGAAGTCCATGCAACCCGTAACCATGCTCAGCGCAAGCACAACAAATATTAAGATTTTTAGCGTTTTCATCACACCCCCGCGATAGGCGAAACATGCCGCGTCGTTGAGCGGCAATTGTATTGCCGCTCGGAACATAGCCGGATTTGCAATCCGGCAATCGATTCTTGAATCGAAATACGCCGCTTTCGGTAACTTCACTTGACTGTTTTCCATTCTATATCAATTTTTATCGATCATTGCACGATATCTATTGCTTATTTTCTTTCTTCAAAAGGCAACTTGGCGACGCAATTTCGGCAAAGCCAATTGCAAATTGCCCGATGTTCCGAGCCGAATTGCAAATTCGGCTCAACGGCGCTAATCTTGCCGCTTGTCGGGCGGCGGCATTACAAATGCCGCCGAACATACGGTTGCTCCCGGACGCGCGCATCATTTCAATTCTTCAATTCGGGCAACGATTTCCGCCACGCCAACGCTTTATCACTGAGTTCCCTTGTCTTTTCGGGGAATTTACCGTTCAGCGGAGTTGTTTCGCGCGGATCGTCGTGCAGATTGTACAGCGCGGCATCCGAACCGTCGGCATTGACGAGCAGTTTCCAGTCGCCTTCGCGGATGGCCACATTGGGACTGAGGTCATTGTCGGCAGGCTTGGGGAAAGCTCGTTTGTCGTTTCGCCGGTATTCCCAGCAAATGGCTTTCGTTCGCTGTTGAGGAGCGCCCAGCAAAGCTTTGCTCATGTCGGTTCCGTCGCTGCGGAAGTTTTCCGGCAAGGCGGCGCCGGCAATCCGGCACAGGCTTTGGAACATGTCGAGCGCACTGACTACGGACGTGTTGTCGACTTTTCCCTTAGGTACCGACTTTCCGCCGCTCCACACGATGAACGGCATCCTCATGCCGCCTTCGTAGAGCGATGCCTTGCAACCCCGGTAATTTCCGGCGCGACTGCCGCGGAAACTCGGCGCAGGGCCGTTGTCGCTGGTGAATATGACGATGGTGTTTTCCGCTATTCCCAGTTTTTTCAAACCTTCGAACAAGCGTCCCATTTGCCGGTCATATTCGATAAGAACGGTACGGAAGTTCTTTTCGCTGCTTTCGCCTTCGGGAAAGATCATCTGCTCCTCCATATTGCCTACCCAGGGAGTGTGCATGTCGTCGGGCCAGAGGTTGACAAAGCAGGGCGTTCCCTTGTTCTTTTTCAGGAAGTCGAGCGTTTTGTCGACGAAATATGCGGTACGGTCCCATCGCTTGATGCTGTCCTTGGCCGACCATATCCAGTCGGAAGCCGTCAGGAGCGGATCGGGGTCGGGGCTTTCCCAGGTGCTTGCATACTCGTCATAGCCGTAACTGGTGATGGACGGGGCGTTGTCAACATCGCGGCCTCCACCCATGTGCCATTTTCCGAAATGCCCGGTTTTGTAGCCGGAGGCCTGTAGCGCGCGGGGCAGCGTCTGTGCGTCGGACGACACGAAATCGGCCATCTCCGCATCCCGGTTACCCGCTTTTGTTTGCAGGTAGCTGGTGATGTTCCACATGCCCGGATGCATGCCGGTGAGCAGGCCGGTCCGCGAAGCCGAACTGATGGGCGAGGCGCTGTAATATTGCGTAAAGCGCAGACCCTCCGCAGCCATTTGATCGATACAGGGAGTCGGCACGAACTTGCCGCCATAGCAACCTACGTCGCCAAACCCCATGTCGTCCGTCAGGATGAAAATAATGTTGGGACGGGCGCTCTTTTGGCTTTCCGCACCGTTACAGTTGCCTGCCAGAGCGGTAAGCGCCGCAAAAGGCAGGGTCATTACCCTATTCATACGAATTTTGAATTTTGAATTATTCCTAACTTTTTCCTCCACTGTCAGGGAGCACAGGCCGGTGATCATTCGTGGGAACTCCTAAAAACTTGGCTTTCTTAAGGGATAAAAAATTTATAACTTATAAGACATTAATTATTGAGGGCAACGCCCTGCGGAATGAATGTCGCGCAAATGCCAAGCCCTGAAAGGGCGTAATCATTAGCGCGGGGCAACGCCCTGCGAATCGGAGACCGCCACATTCATCAAGCCCTGAAAGGGCGTAATCAAATGAAATAAGACGGATTACGCCCCGTTGGGGCTTCACGGCGAGCGGCGCATTTCCGACACAGGGCGTTGCCCTGTGCTGTTGATGTCGCTCTTTCAGAGCTTGTTCCGGCTCGAGTTGACTCTTCAAAACTGTTATATCTTTTTTATTCGTCATTACTTAAAAGATAAGGCTTACGCCGATATTGTACACGCGATAGGGTTGAAAACCGTTCATGTCCCTGATTTCGGGATCAACATACTTAGTGCGCAGCTTGTCGACGGTCAACAGGTTCATCCCCGTCAGCGCCACCCTGATTCTTTCCGCGCCGATTTTCCGCGCCATACTTGCAGGCAACGTATAAGCTATTTCCGCATTTTTCAGGCGCAGGTAAGCGCCGTTTTGCAGGAAGTAGCTGTTACTGGCATGGTTGGTCGACTGGTTGAGCGACAAGGCCGGGAAGGTGATCTCTTCGCCTGCGTCATAGCGTTCGGGCGTCCACGCCTTCATGTGGATATCGTTGAAAATGCCCTGGGCCTGGTATTCGTATGCGCCGACGCCGCTCCACATGAACGACGTCCGGTTTACGCCCTGAAACAGCACGCTTATTTCAAAATCCTTGAAGTTCACGCCTGCCATGAAGTTGAAATACTGCTGCGGAAAATAGGGATAACCCATGGGTACGGCGTCTTTTTCATCAATCGTCCCGTCTCCGTTCAGGTCGTGATAGATAAAGTCGCCGACACGCGGCGTTCCATGGGTATAAGCCAGTCCATACCCGGCTAATTCCTCTGCCGAGTTGAACATCCCGTTGCCGTTGCTCTCATTGATCAGCAGGCCCCAATTCTGTCCGACGGAATATCCCTCCGAGTGGTAGCGGTACGGATAGTCTTCGGCATAAGGAGATTCATTGATTTTGATGACTTTATTGACGGCCTGGCTGAATCCGGCAGTGGCAAATACCGACAAATCCGGAGTAAGATGTTTGTTGTAACCGAGTTCAATTTCGAAGCCGTTATTTTCCATCTTGCCATTGTTCAGCTTCGGATAATAATTCAGCGGAATACCCTGGTAATTCGGCACGGTTGCTCCGATGCCCGTCAGCATATTGTCGGTACGGTTGCGGAAATAATCGAACGACAGTGTTATGGAATGAAGCAGGCCCACATCAAAGCCATAATTCTGCATTTTGATCTGTTCGGCCCTCAACTCCGGATTACCCTTCAGCCCCTCATTACCGCTGGCGCCGACGTAATCCAGGTAAAGGAAACGGCCGCCGCCCAGCTGGTCGTTAGCCCCCAAAGCGTATGATGCGCGCAGTTTCAGCAAACTCAGTACGGGCGCTCCGGCGAGAAAGTCTTCTTTGGTTACGATCCACGAGGCTGATATGGCCGGCGTAGCGATGTAGCGGTTGTCGGGCGCAAACTGTTCCGAACCCGAATAGCCAAGGTCTCCTTTCAGGAAATACCTGTCGCGGTAGCAGTAAGTGGCTGTAACGCCCATACTCTGTCTTTTATACGGCAGCATTTCCGATCCGGAAGTGGTTTCCTTTTCCTGCTGCTGATAGAAGATATAAGCCATTGCGTTGACGCTGTGCGGACCGAAGCGGCGGTTATAATCGAACTGCCCCAGCAGGTTAAGATGATAAAAGAAAGTAGATCCCTTGCCATAGGTCAATGGCGAATTTTCGGCGCTTCCCTTTTTGGTAAACTCCATTTCATCCATTCTTCCGGTACGCATCCACCGTTCGTAACTCTGCGCCGTGCTGGTAGTATTCCTCATATAGGTTTGATAAGCCACGGATCCGCTTGCCGACAAGCCCCTGGCGAGAAAGCTCATGTCGAAATTCAACCCTGCCTGGGCGATAACATTGGTTTCAATTACCTGCGAATAGCCCGAGCGGTTGATCGAGCCATATACGGGATCATCGGTTGCTTCGGTAGTTACCACCTGGTTGCCGGCGTCGGGATCATCCTCGAAATGCGGCGTCAGCGGGCCATACATGGTTGGCGGCAAATTGAAGATTCCCGAATAGTGGGTCTGGTTATCGTAATAGCCGGCGAACATTTCGCGTTTCACATTACCGGTAAGCCTCATGAACCCGGTGAGGTAACCGTTCAGCTTCACATCAATGTTCGACCGGAAGTTTGCTGCATTGACATTCGGATTCGGTTCGTATTTCCGGTCGGGTTCGTCGGCCACAATGATCGGTTCGCCCTGGTGCAGGTAACCGATATTGGAAAAATACCTGACTTTGTCGCTTCCGCCGGCAATGTTGACGCCTATCCGCTGCCGCATCACAAAATCCTTGACAAACATATCATACCAGTTGTTGTTGGGATACAGGGCGTCGCCCGAGCGGAAACCCTCCAGGTCGGCTTCGCTGAACTGCGACCAGGGCGCCAGTCCGTCATTAACGCCGGCCTGGTTGCGCATTTCGGCATATTGCAGGGAGTTGACAAACTTAGGCCGTTTGATCATCTGCTGGATGGAATAGTCGGCATAAGCCTCCACTTTCTTTTTGCCGGCGTAACCGCGCCTGGTGGTTACCACGATCGTACCGCCCGCTCCCTGTATGCCGTAAATGGCATTGGTAGCTCCGTCCTTCAATACGGTTACGCTTTCCACCTCTTTCGGCGAGAGGAACTCCCAATACTGGTTCGGGCAAATAATCCCGTCGATGATAATGGTTGGCGAAGATCCATTGATGGAATTTTGTCCGCGAATCATCTTGGAAACGTTGGTATATCCGAAGAAGGTCAATTCTGTCCTTTCCTGCTTTGTTTGCAGCCCGGGCAGGCGGCCGGCAAAGGTTTCGGTAAATACATTGGTCGGCATTTTGTCCAGCTCATTGCCGGTTACCGAGACTGCACTTCCGGGAAAAGCTTCCTTCGGCAGGGTAAAATACCCCACATCCACAAATCCTCCGATATGATGGGGATCGAATTCGAGTTTTATTTCGCCGTTTTCGGCCATTTCAGCGGGCGTTGTCCTCTTATTCCGGTATCCTTGGGCAGATATCACCATATCGTTATCTTCGACATTCAGCGTGTATGTACCATCCCGGGCCGTTACAAAAGTATTGCCGCTTTCGGTTGTCAGCAGCGCTCCTCCGACGGGCTGCCCGTATTCATTAATCACCGTACCCTCCAGCTTGACAACAATTGCTTCCTGCGCGTACATACCGACGCCGAAGCCGCTGCACAGCCATACAATGATCGCCATGATGCTGTTTTTTATGATGTTTTTCCGGTTCATATTATCCATATTCAATTAGGTTATCTGTTTCATTTGTTTTCTTACCATCCCGGATTCTGCCATTTTTGCTCGCTGAGAGATTCCAGGCGCGATACTTCGTTCAGCGGAACAGGCATCAGTAAATCCCTGTTGGACCATCCTCCGCGGGGATTGTCGGAAATGCTGCGGCGGGTGTACGTCAATGTTCCGCCATTGTCAGTAATCGTCATCGCGGTAAAATACTTGCAGGTAGCGCTCAGGTCGCCGCCGGGAGACTGCCAGCGGCGCAGGTCGAAATAGCGCTGCTCTTCCCAGGCAAGCTCCACGCGACGTTCGTTGCGGATACGCAGAATAAGGTCTGCCTGCGACAGGTTGCCGGGCAAATCAGGCATCCCCGACCGCGCCCTCACCTCGTTGGCCGCCGCCTGCGCGTCCGGCAAATGACCGGCTTCAGCCGCAGCTTCGGCATAATCCAGCAACAACTCGCCCAGCCGGTAGAATTTCCAGTAGGAACTCTCAATCATGGCGGTGCCGCAGGCGCCCGGCGTTACCATCTTTTTGTGATAGTAGCCGGTACGGGAATAATCACGGTTGTCCACTACCCACCTCGGGGCATGCGCCCCGCCGGCGACGGTATTCAGTATGATTCTCTCGCCGTTGTTCCACAAAAATTCCATGCCGTTGTACAGCGCCGTGATCGACAGGCGCGGGTCGCGATTTTCATAAGGCGCATCCTGCTTATACACGGTATTGGCCGCGTTGTAGTTCGGTTGCAGGTGTTTCTCGTCAAGGTACGGCCGGGCAGGGTCAAGCACCGGCACGCCGTCTTCCGTTTCGAATGCATCAATCAACTCCTGCGTGGGGCAGGTACCGCATTTGAAAGCCTGATCCATGCCGCAGCCGATATACCCGATGTGCCATACGGCAACGCTGCCTCGCTTATGCTGATAGATCGTTTCCTTATCGCGGGGCGAAGCCGAATAGTCGGCCGACTGGCAGACCAGCTGGTGGAGCGCCGCGGCTTTACCGTCGCCAAACACGGAAGGGCTGGTGCAGACGGTAAACAGTTCGTAGTCATGGGCATTCAACTCCTGCACGGCCGTTTTTGCCGTCAGATAAGCTTCCTCCCAGTATTCGGCGTGTCCTTCGTTATGCAACGGACTGGCGGCAAAAAGAAAAGCTTTGGCCTTGAGCGCATGGGCCAGCGCCTTGGTAACACGCAATGCGTCGCTGCTTACCGTGATGCGCCACGGTATTCCGGGCGCTTTGATCGCCATATCGCAATCGGACTCAATAAATTGAGCTACCTCGTATACGGGCTGCCTGCGCAGGGTCGAATAATCGGCGTCAAAAGCCATTGTATGCTCGAGAACCGGTACTTTACCGAACCATTTGACCAGTTCCATATAGAAAAACGCCCTTAACAGGTGCGCTTCCGCTTTGAAACGCGCACGGTCCTCCTCGCTGCGCACGGCAGCTTCATCAATATTTTCAATGAATTGGGAACATAAATAAATTTGCGTCCAGTACCGGTCCCAGTACCGGTTATTGTCGCCGTCGCCGCCGCCGGCTTCGGGATTATCCCGTATATAGTGTTTTTCAGCAGAGTTGTTATCGCGGTACATTTGGCCCAGCGCCTCCCCCTGTCCATCCTCGGACGACCATCCGTCGTCGGAACAGGCTACCACCATCGGATCGAAGAAGTGATAAAGATACCCTTTTTGCGGGATGCTGTTATAGCAGGCATTCAACATTTGCTCCACCATATCGGGATCGGCCCATACTTCTTCCATCTTCAGTTTCCCGTCGGGCGCCTGGTCGAGCGCATCGGTACAGGAGGCCGACAAAACCGCAATGATGACGTATATACAGCGGTTAGCCGCCTTTATGATTATTTTTTGCATATTCAATATTGTTTTGATGATTAAAAAACTACGTTAAAACCTGCGTTGACCATCTTCGTGATGGGATAAGTTAATGCGTCGGCTTCGGGATCGACCGTATTCACCGGGTACTTTTTCCATGTTAACAGGTTATTACCGTTCACGTAAACACGCACGCGGCTGATATGAAGCGGTTGCAGCCATTTTTGCGGGATGCTGTAGCCCAGTTCCGCGTTTTTCAGACGGAGGAACGAGCGGTCGAACATATAGAAACTGTTGTCGTGCTGACTGCTTCCGTTCCCCGTTCCCAATGCCGGATACCGTATTTCTTCCCCGTTGTCGTAACGCTCCTGCGTCCATGCCCGAAGATGCCAATCGGTATAAAAACCGGCCAGCACGCTTTCAACTACGCCCCATCCGATTTTACCATCTCCCATGTACAGACGGCTGTTTTTGGCCACCCCCGAAAAGAGGAATGAGAAATCCAGATTCATATAGTTCAACGATCCGGAAAACCCGTAAGCGATCCTCGGCACCTCGCTGTAACCCAGCGGCACATGATCTTTAACATTAATGACGCCATCGACATTGGCATCCACATATTTCAGGTCGCCCAGCCGCGGGGTTCCGCCGACCTCGTATGTCCGTATCGCTTTATCCAGCTCTTCCTGCGTATTGATATATCCGTTGCCGTTACTGTAGTCCACCTGATAGCCGAAAATCTGTCCCGTACTGAAGCCCGTATTCCGGTAACGGTAAGCATAATCGTCGCTGCGCATGGGTTCGTCCACCATAATTTGCCTGTTCTCGTTATACACATAATTGCCTTTTACGGTGAACGACAGGTCGGTATTAACGGTTTTCTGATATGTCAACTCTATTTCATAACCCCTGTTGTCCATCTTGCCCATGTTCACCTTGGGAATATTATCCAGGGGAACACCCTGTAAAACGGGTACCGTCTGCCTTGTCAGCAGGATTTTATCCCGTTTTTCCCAAAAGATGTCCGCGGTCAGCGTCAGACTCTTGAATACCTGCACATCCAGTCCGTAATTCTGCTTGCGCGATTCCTCCCACTGGATATGTTCGTTGGCCATCAACCCCTGACTGATTCTGTTGCTGCGTCCCAGCGACGAAATCACTCCGCCGGCGCGCATGATGTTACTCTGATAAAGGAAGCGGAGATCCCCAAGTTTATCATTACCCACTATACCGTAGGAAGCCCTCAGTTTCAAACGGGTCAGTACGGGGTTATCCTTCAGGAATTTCTCGTTGCTGACGACCCATCCGACAGACACAGCCGGGAAAAAACCGAAACGATTGTCCGGCGCAAACTGCTCGGTACCGTTATAGCCTGCGTTAAATTCGGCAAGGTACCGTTCGTCATAACCGTAAGTAGCGCGCGCTACAAGACCTATTACGTTATAAGGCAAATCGGCCCCGTAATCTGCTCTTTCATAATTGTCGCGCTGGAACAGGGCCATAGCGCCGACATCGTGCCTGCCGAAACTGCGGGCATAGTTCAGCGATCCCTGGAAATTCATATAGTAATAGGTATTCATCCCTTTGGACAGGTGTATGGAAACATCCTGATTGCCGTTTGTCAAACTGTACCATGATTCTTCATCCGCCGATCGCGCCACGTGCCACTGGTAAGTATCGTACGCCCGGTAGCCCTGCAATACGGTACGCGCCTTGGCGTCGAAAGCAATCATGGCTTTAGCGCTTAACCCCTTGGTAATAAAATCAAGCTCCCAGTCGAGCGCCAGGGACGAATTGAGCATGGTATTGGTTTCCTGCCTGTACCCGCGCCGGTTGGTTTCGCCGTAGGTGTTGCGGTCCGCTCCCGACTGGTTGAGGATTTCGCCGGCAGGAACGCCGTAGCCGTCAACGGTCATCGGCCCCGGATCCGTAGGCGGCGTCGCCCAGGTATAAGCGATCATGTTTTGCACCATTGTCGTCATGTCGTCGTTAAACAGTTGCGATGTCTGCGGCGAATTCATCTTTTCGAGATAGGTGCCGATATTCAGCGAAAGCTTCAGATGATCGGCAATCTTATAATCTACATTACTGCGGAAGGTGTAGCGATCCATCCTGTAACCGGGGTCGTAGCCAAGGACGCTTTCGGGTTCGGTTTTGAACTGCCCGTCCTGCCCCACATAGCCGACATTGAGGAAATAACTTATTTTCTCCGTACCGCCGGTCAGGTTGAGATTGACGCGGGTCTGAGGCGTCCAGTCGCGGAAATAATCGTGGAATACATCCCTGTCGGGGTAAAATGCAGGATCGGCCCCGCTTTTATACATGTCAATCATGTACGGCGTATAAGGCAGGTCGGCATCGAGCGCTCCCGGATGATCATTGAGGTACGACCGGTTGCGCAGTTCGGCAAACTCCCACGAATGAAGGCGATCGGCGCGCGTAATGAATTTCTGGAAACTCTGGTCGACCGACAGGCTCAACTCCGTCCTGCCCGGCGTTCCCCGCCGCGTAGTGATCAGGATCACGCCGTTAGCGCCCCGCACGCCGAATACAGCTGTTGCCGATGCATCTTTCAGGATGGATACGGCGGCTATTTCATTGGGATCGAGCACGCTGATATTGGTACGCGGCACGCCGTCGATCAATATCAGGGGAGAAGCGTCGTTGATCGTGCCAACCCCGCGCAGGTACAGATTCACCATATCATTGCCCGGCTGTCCCGATGTCTGTAAAGCGGTAAGCCCCGGCAATCTGCCCGCCAGCGCACTCGACAGGTTTGCCGCCGAACTTTGCTTCAGCTCCCTGGTCTGCACCGTAGAGATAGCGGCGGTAACAGAAATTTTTTTCTGGGCGCCGTAAGCTACCACCACCACCTCTTCCAACTCGGACGAGACCTCCTGCATCGTCAGGCGAAATATCCGCTGCCGGCCGACCGTAACCGCTAATTGCCCGTACCCGACAAAGGAAAAAAGCAATACGGAATTTTCATCAGGTACGGTAAGGGTAAATTTCCCGTCGACATCCGTCGCCGTACCGATCGTAGTCCCCTGTACCCTGACCGTCACGCCCGGAAGCGGAAGATCGTTCGCATCCAGCACTTCGCCCGATACGGGAACAGAGGGCTGCATCTCCGCCGCCCGAACGAAGGCGAACGGACACAACATGAGGAACATGACGGTCGAAAGAACAATCTGTAATTTTACTTTCATACTAATGAAATTATGAATTTTGAATTTTGAATTTTGAATTACTATTTCTACTTCTACTTCTACCACCGCTGTCAGGGTCAGAGACCACTGACAGGGTGTTACGCGCTACCTGCCCTGACAGTGGTCGACAGACCCTGTCAGCGGTGGAGTTTTATAAATCCTGACAGAGTTATCTGCCGATTTCACAGGTACGACCAACGCACTTCACAGGTACGACCAACGAACCTCACAGGTACGACCAACGAACCTCACAGGTACGACCAACGAACCTCACAGGTACGACCAACGAATCTCGCAGGTCGTACCTGCCGGAAGTAGAACGCGAGCGGTTCATTCGGTACGTTCAAGACGTTCTCTTTTCAGTTCCGATCTGAACTGTTCGCTGAATACAAAATGAGGCACGATGTCGGCAACGCTGCCGGCGGTAACTTCCTCCGGCGTAGGCTTCCCCTCTCCCCGAACGGTGACCTTCGTGTAGCCCAGCATGTCCAGATGAACATTGAAGCCCATCTTCGAAAAGGACAGAAGGGTTTGAAACGATTTGTTGAGCGCCATCCGTACCTCGTCGCGGTTCAGGGTGGTATCCCTGCACACGGCATCCAAAAACTCCTCAAACGACACCTTGCCCCGTATAACCGCCTCCGCGTAATACTTCGGAGCGGTGCCCCTGTTTTGCGGATTGATCCGCTGAATAACTCTGTACAATAAACTCATGATCAAATAAATATTAAGTTAAAATTAAACATATAGACATAAAAAAATCGCACACGCCCCAAAGGACATGTGCGATTGATATATTTTTTCCCAATAAAACTTACACTCGCGCGCGCGTATATATTACAATGTTTAGCCTCTGCTCATCTCTCTCTCTCTCTCTCTCTCTCTCTCTCTCTCTCTGCAAAAGGCGTGCCATTCGGTGATTCACCGAACGTTACACCGGACACTGCCTGTAAGAAATTTTCGAGAAAATTCGACATGTTTAGAGATGCTTTTTTGATATGTTTTTGACATTAAAAACAGGGGCAAAATTATAAATACTTTTTGAACCGAAACAAAAAATATTTGTTATGGGTTGTTAAAAGGTATTTTTTTGCGAATTGACCCTGACAAGTCGTTTTACGTAAGCTTACGCATACAACCTGTCAGGCTGCGTAGCCTGAAGTAGTAACTTCGGACACCCTGAAGTGGTAACTTCGGATACCCTGAAGAGGGTGTGTCAAAAGTATTTTGAATGCTTATTTCTTCGGGTACCTATCCGAAATCAAATTCAAATATCGGATTCTCCAGAAGATAAATTGACTTTTGACACACCCCCCCTTCGTGGTTGGCGTTTTATTGCCTGTTATTTGCTTTTGAGCTCGTCAGCTTTCTTTTGGGCTGCATCAATAGTTGCAGTTGCCTGTTTTTCGCCTTCCTGCTCTATTTTCACAGCGTTGGCTTCGCCCTCCTTACGGAGTTTGTCGGCAGCAGCTTTAGCCAGGCGTTGTTCAATAGCCGATTTCGATGCTGCATCCTTTTCCAGCTTGTCGGCGTTGGTGTTGGCTACAGTACGCAGGTTGTCGGCCGTTTTTTTGGCGTTGCTGCGGATGTTATCGGCTTGCTTTTGAACTTCCTCCATCAATGCGTCTACCTGCTTGTTCACCTCTTCCTTCACCTGGGTTTTCACTTCCTCCACCTTTTGAGTTACGGCTTCGGTAACCTGCGTTTTCACGGCTTCAGTAATGTTACCTGCCATATCGGCAATGCTGAGCTTCACATCAGGCTTGGTAGCCGTTCCGCCAATCAACCCTGTTACCTTGAATTCCTTAATACTCGAGCCTCCGGGGATCTTACCCAGGAGATCGACAGCAGCCGAACCCACTGACGAGACCGGTACAGCCACATTCACCTTGTAATTCAGAGTCATATCCAGGCCCTGGTCGCCCGTGAGTTCGACCTTGGCCTGCGAGATATTCATATGTATCGGGTCGATCGTCAAGCGTCCGTCTTTTATTTCGTACTTGATATTGAGGTTGCCCGGGACAGGAGTACGCCATTTTTCATCCTTCAGCAGGTCGGCCATCGTCCCGAACAGTTTCGAGTTCCGGATTTCCACGTTCTGTGTTTGCAACACGCCTTTGGATGCCACGGTGTTCAATACAGGGCTAAGGTTTTCGTCGAGAACGCTGTACAGGGTCAGGTTAGCCGACACTTTACCCGCATAGTTCTGCGGCTCGGGCAGTATCTTTTCGAGCATGGAGAACGACGAGAGCGCCGATGTAATGTCGAATTGCCTGATGTCCATCCCGAAATCAACCGAAGGAACTTTGATGTCCTGCGTGTTGTATTCGCCATTGAGCACCATGCTCCCTTCCAGCAGGTTCATGCCGAGATTCTGCATGCGCACCTTGCCGTCCTTCACCAGCAACACACCGGTCGTATTCGTAATCGTCAATTTGTCGAACAGGATTTTACCGATGCTGGCATTCATCGTGAAGTCGATATTCTTGGGCACTTCGATGACACTCATGGGAACAGTATCGGCAGCCGCGGTTTCCGAGGTTTCGTCCGTCATAAACTCGTTGAGGTCGATGGTGTTCGATTTCAGTGCGAGTTTACCGCGTATCGTTTCGTTCTTGAAAACATACGGTATGAAGTTCTCCAGGGCGCCGTTCAAGGCAACATCCGTACGTCCGATAATAGCGTCGAAATTCACCAGGTCAACTTTTTGGGGCGTAAAATTGAGTTGTGTGCTTGTGATCTTTACCCCTTGCGGGAAATCAGGACTTTCAAGATCGAAGCCGCTCAATTTCAACATTCCCCCTGCGTTGAAGTCTTCGTACTGTTCTTTTTCCAGTGTCGACATGCGTCCGGCCAACGAAAGATCACATTCCAGCAGGCCTTTCAGGGTAATGCTATCCAACGGAATGATATCCGACAGGGAATTGAAGTCGATTTTACCGGCAAACGCAGCAGTTACCTGCATATCGCTGTCGGGCGTCTTCACATGCAGTTCAGCGTCAAACGGGTTGCCGGCCATTTCGAAATGAAACTTGTCTATATCCGCGGTGGTACGATCGAATACTGCGCCGTCATAGAACAGTTTTGCTGCAATGTTGATTTTATCTACCGATTTGGGCAGGTCGGGATACTTGAACATGGCATTGTCGACCGTCATGTTGAGGTGTACGCCGGGCATCTGCCTGTTGTTGTATGTGCCTTTCAGGTCGCCGTTCAGGGTCAGGCTTCCCGTTGTTTTTACCGATTCGAAATCTTTCATGTAAATGGCCGGGATAAGCGACAGCAAGCTCTTGAAATCGGTCTTGTCCGTGGCAAATGTCAGGTCCATATTGATGTCGTCGGCAGGCATGTGCACCGAACCGGCAAAATTCAAAACAATTTCGTTCAGGTTGAATTGGTTGTCCCTGAAAGTAAAGCTCATGTTCTTCAGGTCGGCCGCTATTTCCGAAACAAAGCCCACACGTGCTTTTTTCAGCATACGGATACCGTCCATCCAGAAATTGACTTCGGCAATGCCCAATTCCATGTCCAGGTCAACATTATCCTGGGTCATGTCGCCGCGCAAATGGAAATTAAGATCTTTCACCGTTGCCGCCATCTTGCTCGAGTCGTCGCGATAGATAATGTCTGATTGGCGGATTTCGAATTTTTTAAGCGCTACCTTGAATGTAGATGAGGATGTGTCTTCGGGCGTAACCTCCGTTTCGTCGCTTGGTTTCATAATGTCCCAGTTTACATGGCCGTTGTCCAGCACATGTGCATACAGTTTGGCCTGATCGAGCAACACCGATTTTACCTGGATGTTGTCCATCTTGATAACACTCATGATATCGACCGTGACGCTGAGTTTCTTGAATGCCACCAGCGTATCACCTTCAAACTCGTCCGTGCCGATTACCGTCAGGTCTTCAAGAGCGACATAGGCATTCGGGAAATTACGGATGAACGATAGTTTGAGGCCGGCGAAATCGACTTTCGCCATCAACATCTTGTTCAGTTCGCTTTTAGCGATTTCTACGATTTTCCCCTTGAACAGGAAGGGGGTAACCAACAATAATACAAAGATTACCAGTATAGTAATCAGGATTCTTTTTAGGAATTTCATGGAAATATGTTTTTACTTTTGATGAATCACAAAATGTATGCAAAAATAAACAATTTCTACGCCAATGTTCAAGAAAAATCAAATATATTAACAACTGTTAACTGTTAAAGGTTCTGTTTTGTAAAAGCATTTGTTCCTTTCCCGACTTGTGCCGGGCTGCATTTTTGAACCTTCGAAATATTACGATGTCATAAATTCAAACTTTTTTATTTACTTTGTTGCTGAAAAATCCAGGAGGCTGTTCAAAAAGCTGCCAGCTACGGCTGAATTACAAATTCGCCCGAACATGAGCATTTATATTACAGCAAGGTAGCGTTGAGCGGAATTTGCAATTCTGCTCGAAAAAGGCTTTTTGAACAGTGTCTCCACCAAGATTGATACTTATGACGACAAAGTTTTTTCCCGTCCTGTTATTCCTGGCTTTGTTTCAGGGTTATTGTTTTATTGCCGACGCCCAACAGCCCGGCGACTGGATCGAAGGGCTGGACCTGCCCGGGGTAACCATTACGGCAGTTGATCAGATTCCTGCAGGTAAATATACGCCTCCCGGGCAAATAAACGGCATCGAAGGGTTGCCTGCATTTGTGCGGGTGGCATTGGTTTCGCGGCCAACTCCGCAATCGTACATTCGCATCGAGGTGTGGTTGCCGCAGGGTTGGTGGAACGGGCGTTTTGCAGGAACAGGCAACGGGGGCGGCGCCGGGCGTATCAATTATGATGTGCTGGCATCGGGTGTAAAGCATGGTTATGCCGTTGCTAACACCGACATGGGCACCTCGCCGCATGTGGATAGCCTGGTGAACAAGCCCGAACGATGGGCCGATTTTGGTTACCGTGCCACGCACGAGATGACGGTGGCCGCCAAAGCCGTGATCGAAAAATACTACCAGCGGCCGCCGCGATATTCGTACTTCATAGGCTGCTCCACGGGCGGGCAGCAGGCTTTGATGACAGCACAGCGATATCCCGCGGATTACAACGGTATCCTGGCCGGTGCACCCGCTAACAACCGCACGCACCTGCACTCGATGTTCCTGTGGAACTACCGGGTAATTAACGAGAAGCCCGGTAATCAGTTTACGCGGCAGCAGGTCAATTCCATTACACGGGCTGTATTGAAAAACAATGTGGGCAAAGATGGCGGCTATTCAGGCGACAATTTCCTGACCGATCCCCGTATGGCAGCCCTCGATCCCAACACATTGGATTCATTAACACAAGAGCAAAAAGATGTCCTGGAGAAGATTTATTCCGGGCCGGTCAATCCGGTAACAGGGGAGTACATCTACACGCCCATTCCCCTGGGCAGCGAATCGGCCGGTTCGGGGTTGCTTGATCAACAGGACAAAAGGTTCGCGTACCAGTTTTACCCGTTCCGTTGGGTATTCGGACTGAATTTTGATCCCATGAAATTCGATTTCAATAAAGACATGACGCGTGTCGATTCCGTTCTTGCGCCCGTTCTCAATGCCAACGATCCCAATCTGAAACCATTCAAGGCAGCGGGCGGCAAATTGCTGATGTACACCGGCGCTGCCGATCCGCTGGTGCCTTTCCAGGATGCGGTCAATTATTACGAACGGGTAGTGGCGGCGCAAGGCGATTTGGACAGTACACAAGCGTTTTTCCGTTACTTCGTGGTACCGGGCATGTGGCATTGCAGCGGCGGACCGGGCGCAAGTGGCATCGGGCAATATATCTCCGACTTGTCGGAACCCGGCGAATACAACATCTTTATCGCATTGATCCGCTGGGTCGAAAAAGGCATTGTGCCTGACCATATTATTACTACAGCATACAAAGGCAATGGCGATATGCTATTCCAAACGCCTGTTTATCCCTATCCGTTGTTCCCGCATCTCATTAAGGGAAAAAAACCAAGAATACCGGGAAGTTACCGGGGTGCGTACCACGAACGGGGAAATGTAATGATCCCGGCGCCGAGATATTCAAAATAGGAACACAGGCAACAAAGGGGAACTTAAAGCCTGTCGGATTTTCAAAACCCAACAGGCTAAAATTCTATGTGTCCTGTGTTTCTATGTGTTTCAGGTAATTATCGATCACTTTTGGCACTGCGTAACGGCAAATATCTGTGGCCGGTATTTCGATAAGGTTCTGTCCCGAAACAGGTTTATCCACAACGATTTCGTAAAACCGGATTTTCAGGATACGGTGCGTTAACCGGCGGGTTATTTCTCCCGATACAGCTTCTACAAGCGGTGTTTGTTCATCAAAGTACGATTGCCAGGCCGGTATTCTGGTCAGATCGTCCGGCCCGATTTCCCCGCTGGTTTCTATCATGGGAAATTCATACAGGCCAGTCCAGATATCGCCATCGGCACGCCGCCGGATAAATGTGCGGTTGCCAAATCGTACATGCAGATAGTGGAAATACCGGGTAACAATTTTAGCAGTCTTTTCTTTTATAGGTAACATATTTACCAGTCCACCCCGGTAAGCTACACAAACGCGGTTCAAAATACAGCCATTGCAATTGGGGTTTTGTGGAATACATTGCAGGGCGCCGAACTCCATGATGGCTTGGTTATATATCCCCGGAATGTCGCGAACCATCAATTTTTCAGCGTATATGCGAATCTTTTTCTGTCCGGCAGGTTTGTTGACGGGCTGTTGTACACCATACAACCGGGCAATCACGCGGTTCACATTGCCATCGATAACAGGAACAGCCTGTCCGAAAGCGATAGAAGCAATCGCCGATGCCGTATAATCGCCGATACCTTTGATGGTGATCAGCCCGTTATAAGTTGCCGGAAATTTTCCATCGTACACATCCACAATATGTTTTGCAGCGGCGTGCATGTTGCGTGCCCGCGAATAATAACCCAAACCCTGCCATATTTTCAACAGTTCGTCGATATCGGCACGAGCCAGCGAAAAAATATCAGGATACGCATCAATGAACCGGTGGTAATAATCCAACCCCTGTACAACACGCGTCTGTTGCAAGATAACTTCCGAAACCCAGATCAGGTAAGGATATCCGGTATCACGCCAAGGTAAATTTCGCTTATTGATTTCGTACCAGGCAATTAATTTTTGACCAATCATTTCACATATATTTTCAAGTATCCAAAAAAAATCACACAAAAATGTGTGTTATATTTTAATAATCTATAAGAAAGATATATATTTGCACCCTGAAAATATAAAACCTAATTAATAATAACAGTTAAAGTTAAAGACATGACAAAGGCAGATATTGTAAATGAGATTTCCAAAAGCACTGGAATAGAAAAAGTTACTGTTCAGAAAACAGTAGAAGCTTTCATGGAAAGCGTAAAAGGATCGCTGGCTAAAGACCAGAATGTATATTTAAGAGGGTTCGGAAGTTTCATTGTTAAAGAAAGAGCTCAAAAGACAGCCCGGAACATTTCCAAAAACACAACTATTATTATCCCGGCACATAGTATCCCGGCTTTCAAACCGGCTAAAACATTTGTCGGAAAAGTAAAAAGTAATGTTAAATAAAAAAGTTGGTGTGAACCAATTTGGATAAAAAGTAGAACCAATGCCAAGCGGAAAGAAAAGAAAAAGACATAAAATGGCAACCCACAAGCGTAAGAAACGCTTGAGAAAGAATAGGCACAAAAAGAAATAATCAATATTTAATGTTGTGTTAGTTATTGAAGAACCTAAAATTTTCCTAACCGAAAATTTTAGGTTTCTTTCCTTTAAGTATTATTTATTGTCCCATTTAACACTAATCCGCAACTATCGCGGAGTTTACAGGCAGAAGCAAAAAGATTATAATAAATAATACACGAAATACAATAACTTCCCTAATTATTTTAATGAATGGGTTGTGGGTAACGAAATAATCATTGACGTAACCCCATCCGAAATTGTCATTGCGCATGTAAAAGACAAGCAGTTAGTTGAACTGAGCAAGGAGAAAAGCAATCTACAATTTTCGGTGGGTGACATTTATCTGGGTAAAGTAAAAAAAATTATGCCCGGATTGAATGCTGTATTTGTAGATGTTGGCTACGAAAAAGATGCATTTTTGCACTATCTTGATCTGGGCCCACAGGTACAAACATTGCAGAAATATCTGGAAACGGCTATCCAGCGCAAAGGAAAAGCGACCTCCATGCAGCGGTTCAAGCCCGAACCGGATATTGACAAGAAAGGCAAAATCGCCGACACGCTCAGAGTCGGGCAATCGATCCTGGTGCAGGTGGCCAAGGAGCCTATTTCAACCAAAGGGCCGCGCTTGAGTTCCGAAATATCCATCGCAGGACGCAATATCGTATTGATCCCCTTTTCGGATAAAGTTTCCATATCGCAGAAAATTTCGTCGTCCGACGAAAAGAAGCGTTTGCGTATGCTGATACAGAGCATCAAGCCAAAGCATTACGGGGTCATCATCCGAACAGTGGCCGAAGGAAAATCGTCCGAAACGCTGGAGGAGGAGTTGCATGAGCTGGTGCGGAAATGGGAAGGTGCATTCGAAGAACTGAGAGACGCCAAGCCGCCCAAGCTTTTCCTGGGGGAGATGAACCGCACATCCACCATTCTCCGGGACCTGCTCAACGGAACGTTCTCGAATATCTATGTGAATGATGAGAAGTATTATTCGCAAATCAGGGAGTACATTGCTTCCATAGCGCCCGAAACCGAGAAAATCCTCAAATTAGTAAGAGGCGGGGTTCCCATCCTCGAACGGTTCGGCATCAACAAGCAGATCAAAGCGCTATTCGGAAAAACGGTTTCCATCCGTAACGGCGCCTACCTGATCATTGAGCATACCGAAGCATTGCACGTCATTGACGTCAATAGCGGTAATCGTACCAAGCTCGGTAACGACCAGGAAACAAACGCACTGGAAGTAAACCTGGTCGCAGCACAACATATTGCACAGCAATTGCGCTTGCGTGATATGGGCGGCATTATCGTGATCGACTTCATTGACATGTACACGGTTGAACATCGCCAAAAGCTGCACGAGAAGATGAAGGAGGCGATGTCCGATGATCGCGCCAAGCACAATATCTTGCCTGTAAGCAAATTCGGCTTGATGCAAATCACCCGTCAGCGTGTACGCCCCGAGCTGAACGAACAGGCAGTAGAAAAATGTCCGGTATGCAAAGGAAGCGGCGAAATTGTACCCAGCATCCTGTTCGACGATGAATTATTTAATCACCTCTCGTATGTGATTGAACAGGACAGGTTAAAGCACATCACAGTGCGGGTTCACCCGTATATTGCTGCATACCTCACCAAAGGACTGTTTTCGCTCCGTTGGAAGTGGGCTAAGAAATTGCATTGCAGCATGAAGATCATACAGGATTCATCGCTTTCGTTCTTCGAGTCGAAGTTTTTCAATAAGGACGGGGAAGAGATCATCCGATAGAAGCATGTGCTCAAGTCCGGCTTAACCAAGCGGCATATTCGGGTTTAAGACATCATCGTAATGAAGGTAAAAAAATTGATATTTGGAGAAGCCTCGCACAAGCGTTTAGCGCTCCATTCCCTCCTCCGCATGGGGGGGGGAGCGGGAAGGCTTATCCTTCCTGTTTTACTGTTATTCCGGCTATCCCCTCTTTCAGCCCAGATCCACGATCCGGTAAAATGGCAGTCGACAGTCGAAAACCTGACTGCTGCCGGCGCCGACCTGAAATTCACGGCTACCATCGAATCGGGCTGGTCAATGTATGCCATTGATATAGCTGAAGGCGGACCTGTTCCCACATCTTTCGAGTTCGAGCCCAATCGGGCATTCGAACTGGCGGGAGGCATGGAACAGGTGACCAAACCGGAAGTAAAGAACGATCCCTTTTTCAATAACATGGAAATCGGTAAATTCCATAACATGGCTGTTTTCCGGCAAAAGATCAAAATATTGGAGCCCGGAGGTCTTGTGGTGAAGGTACAAGCGGAATACATGTGCTGCAACGACAAAAGCTGTCTGCCACCTACACAGGTCGACTTTGAAATAAAGGTAAATCCCCCGATTACTGCCGATGCCAAAACGGAAAACATACCTGTTCTTGAGAAAGTGGAAGGCAGCCCGTTGACGCAAGCTCCCGCCGAAAGCGCACCTGAAAACACGCAGCCGGCAGCAGAAATTACACCCCTTTCTGCCCCGGATACGGCAACGCCTGCAAGCGATGGAGATTCTTCGCTGTGGGGTTTCTTCCTGATGGCGATATTGGCCGGTTTTGGCGGTGTACTCACTCCATGTGTTTACCCGATGATCCCGATGACGGTATCTTTCTTCATGCGCGACGAGAAAAAACGTTCGGCAGGCATCATCAAGGCATTAATTTTCGGTTTATCCATTATATTGATATACACGTTGGCAGGCGTTATCGTGGCGCTCACCAAGCGGGCCGACATGATTAATGTACTTGTGGCGCACTGGCTCACCAACCTGATTTTTGCAGCGATATTTATTGCATTTGCGCTGTCGTTTTTCGGGTTGTATGAGATCACGCTCCCCGGTTCGCTGGCAAATAAAATAGACCGGAAAGCCGACAAAGGCGGTTATATTTCCGCATTTTTTATGGCGCTGGCGCTGGTGGTTATTTCATTCTCATGTACAGGTCCATTTGTTGGCGGCATCCTGGTAGCTTCCACACAGGGACTGGCCATGAAGCCAATTATGGGCATGTTTGGCTTCGGGTTGGCTTTTGCGCTGCCCTTCACGCTCCTGGCCTTCTTCCCTTCGCTGATGAAGAAACTGCCCAAATCCGGCGGCTGGATGAATTCCATAAAGATCGTATTTGCCTTCATCATGCTGGCGTTTGCATTATATTTCCTCTCGTATACCGACAGGGGCCTCGGCTGGGACATCATTACCCGCGACGTTTTCCTCTGTATCTGGATTGTGCTTTTCGCGCTTACCGGCTACTACCTGTTGGGCAGGATGCAATTCGCCCACGACAGCGAGGTGCGCCATCTGGGAGTAACACGCCTGCTTATTGCTACGGCCAGTTTCGTATTTGCATTGTACCTGTTCACAGGGTTGCTCGGCGCACCGCTGAATGCCGTTGCCGGCATGTTGCCCGTTGCCGGAAACAACCGTGTCGGCGTTTCGTCGCAGGCCATGCTTACCCAGGCGCCCGATCATCTGTGCGGCGTTCCCAAATACAGCGACCATGCCAACCTCAGTTGGCCGCACGGGTTACAGGGTTATTTCGATTATGACGAAGCTGTTGCATGCGCCAGGGAAAAGAACAAACCGGTGTTGATGATTTTCAAGAGCCACGCCTGCGCCAAGTGTCGCGAGATGGAAGCTACCGTCTGGCCCGACCCGGAAGCGCTTCGCCTGATGAATGACCGTTTCATACTCCTGGCCCTGTATACCGACGATACCGCGTTGCTACCCGAAAACGAACGGATCATTTCGACCTTCGACGGGAAAGTAAAGAAAACGATGGGGCAGAAAAACGCCGACCTGGAAATAACCCGCTACAGGGTAAATGCTTTCCCATATCACGCCATCCTTAATACCAGCGGCGAAACCATCGGCAAGGGGTATACATCAAACGCGGAAGAATTTAGAGATTGGCTGAAGACAGGGCTGGAGAAGTTTTGAGGTTGGGATTATAGCATAACGTTCCATAACATTTGCGTCGCGATGCGACGCAACACTACGTCGAGGCACAACGCAACGCTACGT
>JAISDP010000311.1 GCA_031264715.1 Bacteroidales bacterium | reverse complement strand
CCGGCGCGCGACGAGTAGCTGTTCTCGATCCTGTCGCCTTCCTGCATGATACACATTCCCGATACGATGGCCATGGGACGGTAATCGTGGCAAAGCGTCCCTTCCGAGTTATAATAAAGAATGTAGGATGTACTGTCGTTGATAGAAGCGTTTACCTTGGTTACCCGCGGGTCGAGCGCAAAAATGCGGTCGTTCAGTTTTTGCAGATAGGGCATCTTTGTCTGTACGCTCACCTCTTCCCACGATTGGAGGATGGGATAGTGGTTCTTGAACGTTTGTCCGTCGACTTTCACCGGCGGCGTTCTGGCTGAACCTGATGCGATGCGTGAAGCCGTACGCGCAGCCTTCAACATTTCCGCCACAGCGACGTTTTCCACATAGGCATAGCCGGTTTGGTCGCCTGCTACCACCCTGATCCCCACGCCATACTGGATGTCGGAACCGGCGCGGTTGACGGCTCCGTCCTGTAAACCCAGGCTGTTCCACAGGGTATGCTCGAAATACAGGTCGGCATAATCGCCGCCTTTCTCAAGCGCAACGGCGATTACTTGACGCAAATCATTTTCGGTGACTCCGAAATGGGTTAGCATTTTTGGCAAACCGGCAGGCGTATTACTCATTTGCGCCTGCATTACCCGGAGCGGCGCCATTGTTCCCAACAATGCCACGCCTCCTGTTTTGATGAAATTCCGCCTTTCCATGACCCATATTGTTTATGTTTATATTATTATTGCTCAAAGATAAAGTAAATTTTGCGTATTTTATATTTTGGAAGAAAAAAGACATATGTTTGAACAGGAAATGCATTATAAAGGGGTGCGATTCAGATTGCCGCATGATTTGGAAGGCAAAACACGGGCAATAACGCAAATATTTGCGCAAAAATTATCCGAAGAAATTTATAGCTTTGCAGAAAACATGTACGGCATGTAGATCGTATAGATTGCAGGCCGGTAAACGACATGTAAGGATCGTAGCGTTGAAAAAGATAAGAACCATATAATATACAGTTAAAAATCAAAAATAACAACATGCAGTTGATAGACGGGAAGCGGATTGCCGATGAAATAAAGGCCGAAATAAAAATAGAGGTGGATATGATGAAATCGCGCGGACTCAGGCCTCCTCATTTAGCCGCCGTACTGGTAGGACACGATGGAGGCAGCGAAACGTATGTGGCGCACAAAATAAAAGCATGTGAGCAGACAGGGATCAAATCTACACTGATACGTTACGAGGACGATATAACGGAGGCAGAATTGCTTCGCCGCATCGACGATCTCAATGCCGATACCGATATCGATGGTTTCATTGTACAACTGCCGCTCCCGAAGCATATCGACGAACAGAAAATAATTGAAGCCATATTGCCGTCAAAGGATGTGGATGGATTCCACCCGGTGAACGTGGGACGCATGATGATCGGGCTGCCGTGCTTTGTTTCGGCAACACCGGCAGGTATCATGGAACTGCTAAGTCGTTACAGGATCAATACTCGCGGCAAACATTGCGTGGTACTTGGCCGCAGCAATATCGTGGGCAAACCCGTGAGCATATTGATGTCCCGGAAGGCCGCCCCGGGTGATGCTACGGTCACCGTTTGCCACAGCCGCACGCAGAATATTCCCGAAATCACCCGTCAGGCGGATATTATTATTGCAGCCCTGGGACAGCCGGATTTTGTAACGGCCGACATGGTGAAGGAAGGCGCAGTGATCATAGATGTGGGAACAACACGTGTCCCGTCGACAGAAACAAAGTCGGGATGGAAGTTGAAAGGCGATGTGAAATTTGATGAAGTAGCGCCTAAATGCAGCTATATTACACCCGTTCCCGGTGGAGTAGGGCCGATGACCATTGTGTCGCTGTTGCGGAATACCTTGCAGGCAGCGGAAAGGTAAGAGACAAATATTTTTCACCACTCTCCATGCAATCTACCACGTCTTGCGGTCTTTCATGTATTACGATCTTTCCAAACCCCTCCCAATGCTTGACGGCTTTCGCGGCGACTTTCACACTGATGCCGTTAACCGGACAGCTTATGCGACCGATGCATCAGCTTATCGCGAAATGCCGTTGGCTGTGGTTTATCCCAAGGATGCGGCGGACATCCGCCTATTAATCGACTATGCCCATCGTGAAGGTATCGGTTTGGTGCCGAGGGCGGGTGGAACATCATTGGCAGGGCAGGTAGTGGGCGCCGGTTTGGTGGTGGATGTTTCGCGGTACATGACCCGTGTCCTGGATGTAAATTTCGACGAAGGCTGGGTATGGGTGGAACCGGGTGTAATTCTCGATGAACTGAACCGCTACCTGCGTCCGCATGGCGTATTTTTTGCCCCGGAAACTTCTACATCCAACCGCTGCACCATCGGCGGAATGGCAGGCAACAATTCGTGCGGTTCACATTCGCTCATATACGGCAGCACACGCGACCATACCCTGGCGATTAAAGCCTTGCTGAGCGATGGCAGCGAGGTGGAATTTGCCGATACAGGACTTGAAGTACTTGATGAGAAAATAAAAGCTAATACATTAGAAGGCAATATATATAGAAATGTAAAAGACATATTATCCGATACGGTCAATCAGTCGGAAATCCGGGAACAATACCCCAAACCTGGTATAAGACGACGCAACAACGGTTATGCCCTCGATGAACTTTTGGATATGCAGCCGTTTGGCGGCGAACGTCCGTTCAACCTTTGTCCGCTCATTGTCGGTTCGGAAGGGACGCTGATATTCATCACTGCGGTGAAGCTGCGCGTGGTTTCGCTTCCTCCGCCATTGACGGCGGTGATGTGCATCCACCTACATTCGGTAGACGAGGCGTTACATGCCAACTTAGTGGCGCTGCAACATGCCCCGGCAGCCGTGGAGTTGATGGACAGCGTAATATTGGGTCTGACCAGGGATAATCTTTTGCAGCAACGCAACCGGTTTTTCGTACAGGGCGATCCCGGCGCCATTCTGATCGTGGAGTTTGCCGATTACTGTGAAGAAACTATTCGTCAACGGGCTGCTCGCTTGGAACAAACCATGAAAACGGCCGGATATGGCTATCATTTTCCACTCATCACCGGTACGGATGTCAACAAAGTGTGGGCATTGCGTAAGGCCGGACTGGGCGTGCTATCGAATATGAAGGGTGACGCCAAACCCGTGTCGGTGATTGAGGATACTGCCATCCTTCCCGAAGACCTCCCGGTTTACATTGCCGATTTTAAACAATTACTGGAACGGTACGGACTTAATTGCGTGTACCATGCACACATAGCCACAGGCGAATTGCATCTGCGGCCGATACTGAATCTTAAAGATAAAGAAGACGTAAAACTGTTCCGTACCATTGCCCGTGAAACAGCCATGCTGGTAAAAAAATATCGCGGCTCGCTGAGCGGCGAACATGGCGATGGGCGTCTTCGCGGCGAGTTCATTCCACTGATGTACGGCGACCATGTGTACGGATTATTCAAGAAAATTAAAGAATATTTTGATCCGCAGGGAATTTTCAACCCGGGAAAGATCACGGATACTCCGCCGATGGATACCTCGTTGCGCTACGAACCGGGACGTCCCGTCAAGGAAATCAAAACCATCTTCGATTTTTCGTCAACTCTTGGTATGATGCGGGCTGTGGAGAGCTGCAACGGTTCGGGTGACTGCCGTAAATGGCATACTGCCGGCGGAACCATGTGTCCCAGCTACATGGCTACCCACAACGAAAAATTAAGTACCCGTGCACGGGCTAATGTTCTTCGCGAATATCTATTACAAAATAGTGGAAATGTTCCATCCTGGAGTCTAAAAGTGTTTGATATACTGGATCTTTGCCTTTCGTGTAAGGGATGTAAAAGCGAATGTCCTTCCAGTGTTGATATGGCCAAGCTAAAAGCCGAATTTTTGCAACATTATTATGATGAAAATGGAACTCCTTTCCGGGCTTGGATGGTAGCACACATCAACTCACTAAATAAAACAGGTAACTTTTGGCCGGAATTGTACAACCGCATCTCTTCATGGTCGCTGACCAAAAAAATGATGGGTTTTGATGCACGAAGGCATATTCCCGGAATTTGTAAAAATAACCTTCGCAAGTGGTTAAAACATATCCTTTCTGATATAAATAGTCATGTAAATCAACCTGTTGGTAAAGTTTATTTATTTATCGATGAGTTCACTAATTATTATGATGTTCATATCGGGATCATAACCTTTACATTATTACGTCAATTAGGATATCGTATCGAAATAGTACAACATAAGGAGAGTGGGCGGACATTCATTTCCAAAGGATTATTGCGAAAAGCACGAAAAATTGCCGATCATAATGTCAATTTATTCAGTGCGCTTGTTTCGGAAAAAATTCCATTAGTTGGTATCGAACCTTCGTGTATCCTCAGTTTCCGCGACGAATACCCTGAGTTGGTTTCGCCTGCTCTGCGGGAAATTGCCGGCAAGCTGGCTCCCAATACATTGACCATAGAAGAATTTATTGTTCGTGAGTGGAAACAGGGACGAATCAGTTCTTCATCATTTACCGATCAAACGGCCAATGTTGCTTTCCATGGACATTGCCAGCAAAAATCGCTGATCACCACGCAGGCTACGCGCGAAATGCTGTCGATACCCAAAAACTACACCGTAACTGAATTGAAAACAGGATGTTGCGGTATGGCTGGCTCGTTTGGCTATGAGAAAAAACATTATGACCTCTCGATGCAAATAGGCGAGCTGGCAGTTTTTCCACAAGTACGGGAAACGCCGGCAGAAACGATTATTGCCGCATCGGGAACCAGTTGCCGCCAACATATTGAACATGGTACAGGCCGGAAGTCAAAACATCCCGTAGAGGTATTGTTTGAGGCATTGAAACTGAAACTGTAAAAACAGTTATAGAAGGTAAATGCCGGCGCTTTTGATTTGTAAATAATCAATACATTTTCAATTTGTTCAAATAAAAATACATGCTTACCTTTTTCAAAAAGCAATGGGCTCTATAACGAATTGTATGGGTAAAAAGGAGAGATACGCGGTATCAGTTTGCATTAATGACTTGAAAAGTCATCATTTTCATAACCGGAGGTCATTGACCTCCGGGAAAGGATATG
>JAISDP010000215.1 GCA_031264715.1 Bacteroidales bacterium | reverse complement strand
GGACATTGCCTGTAAGAAATTTTCGAGAAAATTCGACATGTTTAGAGATACTTTTTGGTTTAAAAATCGGGGACAAATATAAATTGTTTTCGAACAAAAACAAAAAAAAAATGTTTTAGGGTGATTTTTTTTATTGACCCTGACAAGAACATCAGTTTGCACCTTGCTCGACATATGGTTTCATTATTACCCATTTTCCACCTTTACCTGCACCATCTCGGCGAATAGTTCCTTTATCTTTCAAGTTGTCAATGTGTTTCTGAATTGCAGAACGATTTATGCCTATTTCTTTTGAAAGGTGTGTTAGAGAAATCGTGTTATCGTTTTCGATTAACAATAATATTTTATTTATCGTACCACCTTTCATACCACTTTTGGGGGGTATCGTACCACTTTTTATACCACCTTCATCGTTTATCATACCACTTTCCATACATCTTTTATCTTCAATCATACCGCTTTTGCCATCTATTGTACCGCTTTCTGCTTTTGTGGTACCAATCATAAAAGTAAATTTCGTTTTGTCAATGGTGGTTTCAAAAAGGACTTCATTTCCTGTTTGCTTCTTCCATTGAAGCATCTTGTCAAAACCGTAACCTGCACTTTCACACAGTTTTGCTACACGAAAGAATTTTGCCAAAACAGGGTTTCGCGGCAAAGTTTCGTCTGTTCTCATCAGTTCTTCAACAGTGCGGGGCAATTTACCCGGATTTTCAAATTCTATTCGGTTGGTAAAAACCCGAATACGAGGCTTCATCGGGCTGAAATAATCGGTGTGAATGAGCAGATTTACAAGCGCCTCACGCAAAGCGTCTATTTCCTTTGTATCCTCGTGTCCGATTCCCATTTTGCCGATTGTGAGCGGATTGTTGGCATAAATCCGCAAACGTTGAAACAGCACAAAATAGTATTCCCACAGGTTTTCCTGTTCCTCAACCCGAAAAGTATAGCGTGGCTCGGCATCGGCGTAATTTGTGGCAGGAATTTCTAAATAATCTATTCTGAAATCCGAAAAATGGTCGGTTATTGCAGCATTTGTACCCAAAAACAACAGTCCGCCGTAAGTCAGTTTGCCATCCGCAACAATTTTTAACCTTGCTTTAAAGCAACGTTTTTTATTTTTTGCATCTTTATGTATATGTTAAACATAATAAATTTAATTCACATTGAATAGATATAGATTGAATATGAAAAAAATAGTTTTCCCTTTTTTGGGTGTATTAATGCTCGTATTTTCGAGTTGTATAGATAAAGGTAATAATATACAATCCTTTGGCCAGGTTGCAGCTGTTGTAGGGTATTCTTCTTCCGGTCTGCCTGTCATTCAAACTTATAACGACTCCTTTGTTGTCCCTGAATTGAGTGATTATCTCCTGACGGATTTGAACATCGGAGATCCTGTTTTGGCTTATTTTGACATTAATTTTGATAATCAGCCTTCGACGGAATATTATACCATATCAAATTTTGAATATGTAAAAGTCGGAAAAGGCTATCCGGAAGGAACACCGGAAGGCAAAAGCAGATATGATGATTTTTCCGAAGAAGTTGGAGATGTATTTGTAATTGACATGGTTCATAATATATTGTTTTTGGGAATTCGATTAATAGTCTCTGAAAGTCAAACAATTGAATACGAGTTGACTTTTGATCCCGAGGAAGAGGTAAAAGACAATATCCCAACATTATATCTGAGAGTAAGGAAAAGCGGGACAGGGACAGAATCACTTTACAATTTGCCCTATGCTTTTGATATGTCATACGCGTCATCCTTCCTTTCACCATACAGGGATGCTTCTACTAACCAGGTAAAAGTAAATATTAAATGTAAAACCGGCGTAAATGATGAGGGAGAGGATGAATACAAACTTGGGAGTTACAATCCTTATACATTGGTAATCAAATAAACGGGACTTGCCGTTTCAATAACAAAAGCCTGTTTCCCGGAAAGGAAGCGGGCTTTTGCATGATGCACGTCCTGTATCGTGTGCACACGGCATAATACCTGTCACAATTCAGAAATTTATGATCAGCCAGTTATCAAATCGTTCCATTATACGGTAAAGTTTCGGACCGAGAATGCGTTGCTGTTCCTTCCGCGATTTCTGTTCTAATTGTTGATATTGGCCGGTATGCCCGGTATAGGCATAGTCGGTTTGCCGGGCGGCTGCCTGTCGCCATACTCCCGCAAGAATAAGCAGTGCAACCAGGAAGGAGATGACCCCGGTTCGGAAACGGATATGTTTGGCAACAACGATGAGTAGAATATTTAACAGTGTACCTGTGGCAATTATGAGAAATATATCATAATTGTTCCACCACCAAACACTGCCCTGTCCGCCTGCATAGCCCGCATGTGGACAGAACAGGCGGACGCCTCCCCATACGGATGCCGGTGTGATCAAGTCGCCTGCAACATGGGCCAAACATCCCAATACAAAAATAAGGTATAAGGTCGAATTGGTTTTGAAGAACCGGGTAAAAGGGTCTCTTTGCCGTTGCCATTGCAACCAATGATACAGGTAAGCCAGGCATCCTAACAGGAAGCCAATCATAATGGCTGCTGCAATGGAGTGGAAGAATCCGTGGTGTGAATACCAGAATTTCCCGAAATAGATTTCCTTACCTGTGTGCGTCAGCCCGAACCATTTCCCAATGGTCGAATCAAACTTGCTCCAAAGACTGATGGCGTCGATATCCGGAAAGGCGCCACCCAGGGCTCCCACAGCAAGTATGCGTGGCGCGGGTATCTTTGACTTTGTAGAAGCTGCTACAACGCTGCTTGCGGCAACTCCCGAAATGATGTGCGTGAGAATATCCATGTCAGTTTCTCTTATCCACGCCCCACATCAGTTTGTTGCGCAAGGTAGTATAGAAAGATGCCGATTTGACAATTTTGACTTTAAACCCGGCCCGCTTGAGTTCTATTTCGGTACCGCTGACACATTCGATGGAACGTGAATCGAGCGACAGGGTAAAACGCCGGTTTTTGTCGCGACATTCGGCTTTCAGCCTCAGCACCACATTGTCGGGAATCACTAACGGGCGTACATTCAGGTTGTGGGCTGCAATGGGTGAAATAATAAAGTTCTGCGATTCGGGCGCTACTATCGGGCCGCCAACACTCAACGAGTAAGCCGATGAACCGGTTGGGGTGGACACAATCAACCCGTCGGCCCAATACGAGTTCAGAAATTCGTCGTTACTCCAGGTATGGACAGTGATCAGTCCGGCAGTATTTTTCTGGATCACCATATCGTTCAAGGCGTATGGGAAACTGTCGGCTGCCTGGGCGTTAATGGTTGCATGCATCAAGGTGCGCTCCTCAACCGGCAATTCGTCGGCTAACAGTTTCTCGACTGATTCCTGCAAATCGCTGTCGGTAATATGCGCCAAAAAACCGAGTCTGCCTGTGTTGATCCCGACCACCGGTATGCCGCTGTCGCGGATGATGTTGATTGAATTAAGAAATGTGCCGTCGCCCCCTACACTAACCAGGAAACGCGTGCTGGCAGGAAGATCGTCGTATCCGTGGAAAGTTCGGGTTACGCCACTGACTGTTCGCGACAGTGAGGCCAGGAAATCGTACAGAGGCTGATGTATCAATACATCAGTACCCGTTTGCGCCAATATTTCCAACAGGCGGTGAATGATCCCGGCGCTACGCTCGTCAAAGGTTTTACTATAGATGGCAATCATAAAAACTGACAGGTGTCGGGTAACAGGCAACAACATTTTTCCTGTTACTCTTCACTTTTATACGTTGAGGTACATCATAAACTGGTCATAATTGTTGCGCAGTATATCCTCGTTGCGGTTGCTGCCCTGGAACGAAGCCTTGATCGTATAATCATACCGCAGGAACGACTGAATGATGGAAGTCAAGTCTACCTGATTGATTTTCAGGGTTACTTCCATTTTTAGGGAATCGGCAGTCAATGTGGTATAACTGCTCAGTATTTTTGCATCATTATCCTCAACAATGCGTGCTATTTGTGCCAGCGAATAATCATTGGAATTCAGTTCGAGTACAATAATTCCCCCTGGCATGTTTACGGCTGCCATGTCGCCAAGGGCTTGAATCAACTGTTGAACAGTGATTACCCCAAGATATTTGTGCTTTTCTGTCAACACGGGCACAGCAGTCAGGCTAAGTCGTGAAACCAACTCGATTACTTCGTATAAGTGCTGATGTTCGTGTACAAACGGGTCAAAAATAGAAAGAGGATATTCGCCCACCGGCATGTCTGCCCTGTTACGGTCAAAAATGTCCACATCGGAAACCAGCCCGAGAAGGTCGCCGTGGTTTACAACCGGCAAGTGCGAAATACGAAACGCTTCCATCCGGTGCAGTCCTTTGGCTCCGGTGTCGGACGGCTGCAACGGCGAAATTACTTCTGATATGAGATCCCTGGCAAGCATACCTGATTATTATTGTCCAAAGGTACGTAATTATTTTCGGATGACAGATTGATTTTTGACCAATGTACATAATTAACGGATAATCTACGCAAAATACATGTCTGGGATGACTTTTAACATCAAACAAGTTTACAGGGTCATTTTCGATACTGTTTGTTTCTGTTGCAATATCAACCTCCATAAGGTCTCACTGTCCCGTGCTATCTTCCTTTTTGGCTTCTTCCCATATAGCGTTCATTTCATCCAGCGTCATGGACGTTAATGGCCGCCCGGCTTTGATAGTATGCTGTTCCAGGTAGTTGAAGCGTTTGATGAATTTCTTGTTGGTGCGTTCCAGGGCAGCTTCGGGATCGATGCCATACAACCGCGCCGCATTGACCAGCGAAAAGAGCAGGTCGCCGAACTCAGCTTCTATCTTTTCCGCGTCCATCCGGTCGATTTCCACTTTCAGTTCGCTTAATTCTTCCTCGATTTTGTCCCACACCTGTTCGCGTTCATCCCAGTCGAACCCCACGGCGCGCACTTTGTCCTGCACGCGATTGGCTTTCACTATGGCGGGCAGCGATTTGGGCACGCCGGCCAGGATTGATTTGTTGCCCTCCTTGATTTTCAGGTTTTCCCAGTTCGTTTTTACATCCTCCGCATTGTTCACCGACACATCGCCAAACACATGCGGGTGGCGGAAAACCAGTTTGTTGCAGATGCCGTCAATGACGTCCGTGAGGGTAAACTGTCCGGTTTCGGAAGCTATTTTTGCGTAAAATACAATATGTAATAAGATATCACCCAATTCCTTACGTATATCGTCCATGTCATTTTCGAGGATGGCGTCGGCCAATTCGTAGGTTTCTTCGATGGTCAGGTACCGCAGGCTTTCGATGGTCTGTTTCTGATCCCACGGGCATTTTACCCGCAATTCGTCCATGATGTCGATCAGGCGGCCGAAAGATTCTTTTGCTATATGGTTACTCATAGTAATTCAAACTTCCCGGGCAAAGGTAAGCGGATTTATTAATTGCGCAAAGACGCCGCTTCGCATAGAAAATGGATCAATCCTTTGCGTCTTGGTCTTTGCGTAATAATTTCCGGATAATCAGTCAGGAAAGACGTATATGGTTTTATTGATTTTTTCGGTTCCGTCAATGTCCACTTCAACCGTCTTTGGAACACGCGGGGGGCACAGCTTGACGCCAAGAAGCAATCCGAGTACAAACGAAATAACGATCAGGGCAAGCGAAATAAAAATCAATATCTCAACCGGTCGGTGATAATATGTATACGCGGCCATGATCGTGATCAACGTAACCACAGCACGGGCGGCAATCCAACTGTAGATTTCGATCCGGTACGATAGCACACCGATCAAAAATATCACATCCAGCACGACGTTTAATGCCGAGTTGACATCAACGATCCGATCGCCCCATTCCAACCGGGAAAGCGATATGATATCCAAAACCAGGGCCGCCAATAATAATGCCGCAAGCAAATAATTGTGCATCCGGTACTTATACCTCATTACCTTGGATGGACTTACTTCGAGTTGCTTGACAATTGTTACCCTGTCTTTATACAGTTGTGACAACTCTTCGAGTATCTGCTGCTTCGGTTCACCCCTATCAATGCGGATCTTTACATCCTCTATTATCTGCTTTTTCTCTGTTGACTGCTTATTATTCATATAACTAATTTTTAAACCGTTGCCCTTATATGGTTTCATAGCCCATAAAGAGGACACAAATGTATATCATGTTTATCTCACATGCAAGGAATATACGATTTTTTTGATTTTTTTTTCATTTCCAAAATATGGAATACAACCCTGAATATTTGTAAATATACAAACGATATGCTTATGGGAAATTACATAATTCCATTTTCCCCTGAAATCATCTCTTGCAAGAGAATCATGTAGTATTTTTATTTGAACAAACTGAAATGCATTGATTATTTGTTTTACAAGACCTGATTATTTATAAACGGAATAATTATATAAAAAGTTGTTTTTGCTACCCACAAATAAGTTAAAATTATTGCTCGACTTGTCCGGGCGACCGATCGAAAACAAGGTACTGCCTTTCAGTGGAAAGCCTTTGCTTGCTTTTCCCTTGTTGTCGTATAGCCAGATACGATTGTCCTGTGGTTGCACAATTCCAATACGCAAATCGGAAGCTGCAAATTCGTAAATGTATGGGCGCATGGTGATGGGGCCTTCCGCTTCTATATTGATGATTTGCTTGGCATCCTGTCTAAACACTTCCAATTTGCTGCCTGCCGCAAAAACGAAGTCGCCTTGTCCGTCGCCGTCTACATCCTGGAAAACAAAGAAATGCGATGACGGATAGGGCTTGATGACCTGCTGTGTCATGCTGCCGTTAGCCAGCAAAATAAAATGTACCGTCCCCACGGTATCGGTCAAAGCCAGGCGTGAATGCTGCCGGTCGAGAGCAATAGATGTTTGACGTCCCACCGGAAGGTTATGCTCGGGCGAAACCCGCGTGCGCCCCTGCCGGTCGAGGATATATACGCGGTACTTGTCGGCGAATACGATGTAGTCTTTGTTTTCCGTGCGGAAATGATAGATGTCGGTTTGCACCGGATGTTCGCTTTGCTTGAAACTCCACCCGTCCACCGGTTTTCCATTTCGATCGAAAGCGTATACCTTGCGATCTTCGCAAGCGACCATCATTCTGTATTGCCTGTTGTTGTCATAATCAAACAGGGCGACACTGCCAACAGCCGGAGATTTCAATGCTACGGGAAATTTATCGACAAAGTTTCCCAGACGGTCAATCACATACAGGTGACTTTTCGTATTGAAAAGCATTTGCAGTTTCCCGTTGCGGAAGATGTCGATCTGGTATACCGGGCTGATGACAGGCTCGGGGAGCTTCACTTTCCAAAGTATCCGCCCGACATTGTTCAGCAGGCAGATGTTGTTGGCCATGTCCTGTACGAAAATATCCGTTTCGCCGGTACTGTGGTTCTGTACTAATTGCGGCTTGAACGATATGGCCGTATCCAGCAGGCTTTCCCACGATGTCTGCGTTCCTGCAGCCACCGGTATGTCAGCCGACGAGTATTTCAGGAAAAGATTGTTGTACGGTTTTCCGCTGGTGTTGTTGAGCTGGTATACCACGGCGTGCATTTGCGAAATGGCGCCGGGCGCCTGTTGTATTTCCTTGTACTTATCGTCTTCCAGGGTATTTTCGAAAAGGCCATCGGATTGTGCGGGGTTGCAGTAAAACATCAGGTTACTGCGCGTGGAAAAGAGATTGGCTAATTTCCCATAGCCGAGATCAGTTTGCAGACTTGCATGCAAAACCGTGTAGTGCAGGTATTTCTGCAAGTCGGCGGGCGAGCTGCCGAAAACTAAGTAATTATCGGCCACTACGCACCATTGGTTTCCGCCTGCAAAGATGTCGCCGAAAAGGGCTGCCGGCACATCAAACGGAAGCCGGTACGCCATAAATGTCAATTGGTTATCGAAAGCCAAAAGTTTCTTGTCCGTTCCGTCGGTTTTGCTTTTCTTTACGGCATCCTGCCATTCTTCAATCATGCTGACAGCCGACGAAGCGCTTTTGATACGGAAAAGGGCAAACGGCTTGTCTTTCGGCTGTACCTGCCCGACGTTGGCATATACCAGTGCGGCCTCATCCTCGAACTGTTCTGCGAAGTCCTTCTGCAGGTTAATCTGGAAGGATGCTCTGAGCCGGTTTAATTCTTTTTTGTAACCGCCTTCCTTGTTTTGGTCGAGATAGTGGCCGTAATCCGTGAAATATTGCTGTACCTGATGTATCCCCATCCAAAGAAAGGTATAAGTAGTGGATGGCATGGCATCTACCAGTGCGGTGGGCATGGCCGGCTGCGAAAGGAAGGTTTCGAGCCATTGGCCGGAACCGCTGCACGCAGTAAAACCGTTGAACAGGAGTAAATCGGGTTTTATATTCAGGTCGAGCTCCGTCCAATCGGCAAACCGGGACAAAGGCTCAATGAGCTTACGGTTCCGGGTATGGAAAATGGTGAGCGCTGCCCGTGGTAGCTGACTATAGTTAACATAGATGTTTGCCGGTGCGTTTTTCCCGGCTGAGCGCATCAGTTCGGCGAGTTTTCCCTGATCGGTGATATTGCTGTCGGCTGCAATCTGCCGTATGGCATGCTCAAGCAGGATGGACGAACGCGAGAAGATAAAGATACCACCGCGACAGGCGCATGAGAAATTACAGGATTGTTGTTTCTTATCATTGAAAGCGACATCCGTTATGTTTACTTGATCGTACGGACGTTGCGACACAACGGCTTTCCCGGACAGTTGCCCCTTGAGCAGATCTACCAAGGCTCGGGCTTCCTTATCACTGCTCATCCGTACGTAGCCAATGCTTTGTATATCATCCTTCCCCACAGGATGGCAGGAAAAGATGATATTGTTGCGAAAAGGCGTCGCCTGTTCGTATTTTTGCACAAGGCTGTCGAGCATCTGCATTTCAGCGTTGAGGTTTCCGACGGAGGATATTTCGCCTAAAACATTCCACAAACCATTTTCCCGCAAAGTACGGCACAATTCGCTGTAATCGCGGATGTCGATAATCAATCCTGCATCAAGCGGTATAGCGTCATACAGCGTATCCGAAACAGGTTCATTATTTTTCGGAAAAAGAGCCCGGAAAGACGCGCCGACTGCCACTACCACCAAAATAATCAATAATATAACGAGTATCTTATGCATGCCCGAAAATTCACTTTTGATGCGGGCAAAGGTACTAAAATTCTATGAGCCGTAATAATTGATTGTGTGATTTTGAAATGGTGACGACCCTTGTGGGAAAACAGTCAAGAAAAAATTACCGATAAAACAGAAAAATAACCTTAATTTTGCCGTCATGTTGCATCAAACATCATTGAATATATGCCTCAAATCTCGACCAAAGGACGGATCATGCCGCCGTCGCCCATCCGTAAACTTGCTCCTTTTGCCGAGCAGGCCAAAAGCAAAAAAATTAAAGTATACAACCTGAATATCGGCCAGCCCGACATCCCTACGCCCAGGATCGGTATGGAAGCCGTGCGGCATAACGACCTGACGGTAGTTGAATACAGCCACTCGATGGGAATCGAATCGTTGCGGAAACGGCTGGCGCAGTACTACCGCGAAAGGAATATCGATGTGGATCATAACCAGATCATGATCACCAACGGCGGCTCGGAAGCCATTTCGATGACGATGATGGCGTGCCTGAATCATTACGAGGATGTGATTGTACCCGAACCGTTTTACGCCAACTATTATGGTTTCTCAACAGTTGCCGGCGTAGGTTTGAAACCGCTGAAGTCGGTGATCGAGAACGATTTTGCACTGCCGCCTGTGGAAGAACTGGAAGTGATGATCAATGCCGCAACCCGTGCCATCATGATCTGTAACCCGAATAACCCTACGGGATACCTGTATTCGCGCGCAGAGTTGGAGAAACTGGCAGAGATAGCCGTCAAGCACGATCTGTTCCTAATTTCGGACGAGGTGTACCGCGAGTTTTGTTACGACGGGCACAAGCATTATTCGATCATGGAGATCAGCGGGCTGGAAAAACATGCCGTGCTGATCGATTCCATGTCGAAGCGGTTCAGCGCTTGCGGCATACGGGTTGGCGCGCTGGTAACCCGCAACCGGGAACTGATGGATACTGTGCTGAAATTTGCACAGGCACGTCTCAGTCCGCCCACGTTCGGACAGATATTGGCCGAGGCTGCGCTCGATTCGCCACCGGAATATTACAAAGCCGTATACGACGAATATATCGAGCGCCGCAACACGCTGGTCAATGGATTGAACCAGGTACCGGGCGTATACAGCCCCATGCCCAGGGGCGCTTTCTATACTATGGTACGGTTGCCGGTGGACGACGCCGATAAGTTTGCACAATGGATGCTCAGCGATTTTCAATACAACAACCAAACCGTGATGCTGGCCCCGGGGTCGGGTTTCTACTCCACTCCCGGATTAGGCAAAAACGAAGTGCGAATGGCTTATGTCATCAATAAAACCGATATAGAGCACGCCGTGGAATGTCTGGCACGAGCTTTGGAAATCTATCCCGGTCGGACGTTGAAATAGTTGGCAGTTAGTTAATATGTAATGCAGTTTAAACAACCGTATGCAGTTTAAAGGCTTACATATATTACTTATCCGGTTAGGACAGCAGGAAAACAGGTAACGATTTGGTAACTGTACCCTGTCCCAAAAGGCCCAAAAGGGTATTTTCCGGTCTTTTTCTGTCCTTCCCGACCTTTGAAATTGTCGCATTGAGGATAAGCTTACACGGGGTTATCAACCTCAGATGCCTTCCGGTATCAAATGCACAAAACAATGCCCGTCAGGGCATTCATATCAATAGAATCCATGCGGAAAACATCAACAAATCTCCGTAGGAGATTCATCATGTGAAATCTCATACGGGGTTTTGGTCCGGGGGGCGGCTGTTTTTTTCCAAGTCTCGATACCTTTGCACTCTAAAACGGAAAAACGATGCAAAATATAATTGAATCGCACAAAGAACAAATAAGCTGTACGCTGTCGTGTTATGACCGGATACTGATAAGAGGCATCCTTCCTGAGCTAAGCTATGCCACAGGCATGACCAAATATTTGTACGATAAGCATATAGAGATATTTGATTATGCGAATTTTGCAGAATCACACAAGTCTGTAATCAATAAAACCGTTGAAGAACTGATCAAAAAAGTTGCCAATTCCTACAAATATTATCTCACTAAACTGAGAAAGGAAACAGAGGTTTCACATGATGAATCACCTGCGGAGATTTGCCACTATATTTTGGAATTAGCGCTATATATTTCTTGCTGAGTAAATAAAAATTTTTACTTTTGCGAGATGTGATTGTGCGCAAT
>JAISDP010000205.1 GCA_031264715.1 Bacteroidales bacterium | reverse complement strand
ATCATCAAGGTGAAGGTAGACCAAATGGTGGAAGCCCGCAAGGTAGCCAACAAAATCGAGAACGAACGCGAGAAGGCGGTGATCTACTGCAACAGTGTTGTTCCGTTTTTCGATGAAATCCGTTATCATATCGATAAACTTGAATTGATTGTGGATAACGAGATGTGGACGTTGCCGAAATACAGAGAACTGCTGTTTTTGAGGTAAAACCCCGACCCTCCTCCTTGTGTGGGGGAGGGAGAAAGCGCAGAACAGGTAAGATTGACCTGTTCTGCTTCTTGTCTGAATTCCTGGCAGTCGCCAGAGATTCTGAGCTTCGCAGCCTGGCAGGTCAGTATACGTAAATGACCTGACTGGCTTTGCTTTTATCTGTTGGTTTTATAATGTGTCTTTTTCCGCTACCTGTCTTTTCAGCAGCGATCGAATGATCAGTTTGTGGAATGGCTTAACGGGCAGGAAGTATATTCTGCCCCATGCGTTATGAAACCGGACAATGGTCGTGAGATAAATAAATGACGGCTCCCTGTCAATCATCACGGATACTCTGAAGTATAAATGCCGGTCGTCTTCACCCATGACGATTTCGTTGGCACTACGTTCTGTTACTGTAAAATATCCGGTTTTTGAACCGACGGGATAATATGCCGCTTCGTTCAGGTTTTCGTTTCTGCCGGTTTTCAATCCAAATATTTTGACAATACTGTTCCTGATTTTCATCAATCCGATCACCCATTGCGGCATTTTAAAAATCTGTGTTATAATCTCGTCCACCGTTTCATTTGTCTGCTTGACGATGCGGTACGAATCACAATAGTCTATTTTCCCAAATTCGTTTGCGATGATAGATTTATCGGGGATTTTATCTGACCTGACAACTGTTTTCATAAGATGACTGCTATGATTATTTTTGTTTTTTATCTTTCCCTGTTTTATTGCATCGAATGATGATCTAACAACTTTTCTGCGCTCTCTACATCGGCATACAATATCGCATTTTCGTGCATGCGCAGACAAGTAGCCGGGACGGTCTCCGAAACAGGGTCATTGACAGTATGATATACCGCCCAGGCTTTTGTGCGGGCAGGGACCATGCAGAACAAATACCGTCCGCTCATCAGGGTAGGTACGGTAAGAGTCAGTGCATGTGTGGGTACTTCGTTAATTGAGGCAAAACAGCCATCATTCACTTGTTGCATCCGGCAGGTTTCATCCAGGTCGGCAATTTTCACCCAGGCGGGATCGTCGAACCGGGCTACATGCGGGTCGTTGAAAGCAATATGTCCGTTCTCGCCGATGCCCATGCATACCACATCGATGGGATGTTGCTGCAATAACGCCGTGTAGCGCTTACATTCCTCCCCGGGTTGCGGGTGATTACCGTTCAGATAATTAACACTATGGAAAGGCACTTTGTCAAAAATACGTTCTCTCAGAAAGTTTCCAAATCCTTGCGGCGCATCAACCGGTAACCCGACATATTCGTCCATGTGGAAAGCATTGATTCGCTGCCAGTCGATATGGCTCGATGCGGACAATACTTCGAGAAATTCGTTTTGCGAAGGAGCGGCTGCAAAAATCATATTTACTTCGGCCTGGTGAGCCAGCAAAGTACGTATCGTTTCCGCAACGTCTTTAGCTGCAGCCAATCCCATTTCCCAGCGGGTATAATAAACCTGCGCCCGGAGCTTATCTTTTTGAAAAGATGATATCATGTTTACTTTAAATATTTTACAGGCTATATAATATTTCCTCCATCTTCTCCGCAGGAGAGAGGCGGAGGAAGAGGTTACAACGTATCATAAACAATCCTTCCGCCAACCATAGTCATCCTGATGTTGATGTCTTCGTCGAAAATCACCACATCAGCATCCTTTCCTCTGGCGAGGCTTCCTTTTACTTTGTCGATGCCCATAATACGGGCCGGGGTGGAAGTGATCATCTGTATAGTTTCGGGCAATGGAGTTCTAGCAAGGCGAAGCATGGTTCTTACAAGTCTGTCGGCAGTTGCCACGCTTCCGGCAAAGGCAGTACGGTCAGGTAGCTTGGCTACCCCGTCCTCCACTACCACTTCCTGTCCATTGGCAAGACTTCCCAGTATACTTTTACCGTCGGGCATACCGGCAGCACGCATCGAATCGGTAATCAATGCGATTTTCCCGGGGCCTTTGATTTTATAGATCAGTTGGAGCAGGCTTGCCGGGAGATGCACCCCGTCGACGATGATTTCTACCGTCATGCCTTCCATTAGATACGATGCCTCAATGATGCCCGCATAACGGAAACAGTTGCGGCGGCATACTCCAGAAGTGGCCGAATATAAATGCGTTACATGCGTAAAGCCCCAGTCAAACGCCGGAATAACTTCCTCATAAATGGCATCGGAGTGAGCAATGGCCGGCAAGATGTTGCGCGATACGAGCATTTCGGCAAATTCCTTGCTGCCTTCCAGTTCAGGCGCGGCACTCCAGCGGGCAATATTATCCGTCGCATCGAGGATCGCCATATAATCGTCTCGTTGCGGATTACGGATATACTTGGTATCTTGCGCTCCCCGCTGGCTCATAGCGAAATACGGACCTTCGAGATGAATACCTAAGAATGTGGCGCCTTTGGTATTTCGCGTTTTGGATTGCCGATATATTTCGAAGGCATTGAATAACTCTTCATTGGTCGATGCCAGGGTGGTGGGATATAAACCCGTTACGCCATGCCGGGCATGAGTTTCGGCTATTTGCAGGTATGCATCCACGGTTCCATCCATAAAGTCGCTTCCTCCTGCTCCATGCGTATGCAGGTCGATAAAACCCGGCGAAATATAATGACCCTGCGCATCAATGCTTTCAGCATCCGGAAAGTTGATATTTGTTTCGCCTGCTTCGCAGATTTTGCCATTTTCAATACACACGCATCCGTCAGGAATAATCCGGTAGGGTGTGATGATTTTTCCGTTGATGATTTTAATCCTCATGTTTTCGGGAATATTTTTTGTTAATTACAACTGTGACGGAAATATCCTCTATTTGGTTAACTGTTATTTTAATGATAAATACGAAAACATGCCTGGACTTTACTGCATTTGAGTAGCATGGAGTTTCTCCCCATTTGCAGGAGGGGTGGCAGGACGGCGCCTTTTCCACTCCGTAATTTTGTGCCCGTAAGCCGCATAAAAAACCAGATACAGGAAACAAGGCGCCAGTACCCAATAAGCCTGGCGTGTCCCCACCTGATCGGCGAAATGCCCATAAACCAGCGGAAGGATGGCATTACCGGCAAGGCCCATGATGAGTACCGATGAGCCTGTTTTGGTGAACCGGCCAAGGTTACGGATGGCTAAAGGCCATATTCCGGCATAAATCAATGCGTTGGGCAACCCCAGCAACACTACAAACCAGATGGAAATAGCAATTTCATGCCCTTTGAACATCATGTGTCCGGGCATGAACAGGATACAAAATGAAAGGAGAAGCCCGGCGATGGTACAGACCCGTAATGAATCGGTTTGACTGATAAACCGGGGGATACAGAATATTCCAGTGATATAGCCGATAATGGTAGCCGTTAAGGTATACGAGGGAAATGCTTTGGCTGAAATCAAATCCATTCCCATCGAAGTAGCATACCCGATAATAGTATCAATGGCGATTACTTGTGTACCCACATGCAGGAACAGCGCTATGGCGCCAAAAACCAGGTACGGAAACTGGAACACGCTATGCTTCCCGGCATGTGCGGCAGCAAGTTCTTCGCTCTCTTCTTCCGTATTGATTTCGGGGAGTACCGAATATCGAATGAATAAGCCGACAGCAAACAGGAGAACACTCAAACAACTGTAAGGCAATACCACACGACGGATCATTTCATCGAGCGCCAGGTTGCGGGCAGTTTCGGCCATGGCAGGCAAAGCGGCAAACAGTTCCTTATCGGTGGCTTTGAGGGTGAATGCAGCAAAAATCAATGGTGATACGATACCTGCAAATTTGTTGCATACACCCATGATGCTCATCCGCTGCACCGCTTTATCAAGAGGCCCAATGATGGTCACGTACGGGTTGGCGGCCGTTTGCAGGATAGCCAGCCCTGTACCCATGGTGAACAACCCGGTGAGGAAAATACCGTAGGTACGAGTCAACGCCGCAGGAACAAAGATTAGCGTGCCCAATGACAATGCGAAAAAACCGAACATGATCCCTCGTTTGAACCCAACTTTCTTTAACAGGAAGGCTCCGGGCATCGACATCACCAGGTATGCAATGTAGAACGCAAAAGCAACCAGGTAGGATTCGAAATTGGTTAACTCGCAAGCGATTTTGAAGTAAGGTATCAAAATAGCATTGATCCACGATACAAAGCCAAAGATGAAGTACATGAAGGCCAATGTCGCTATGGATATGATGAAATTACGCCTCAATGGACCTTTTGTTTGTGTCATTTTATATTAATTCTGTTCGGCAAGCATCCGGCTTATGTTTTTCGATTTCAATTGCCTGATGGTTTATGGGTTTCAACAAATATTCAATAATCGATTCAATAGATTACCAGGTTTTCTTTACCCGGTTAAGCGCTTTTTGCCGGGTTTCTGCCAAACTGACCAACAAACCGCCCCGACGTTTACTTTCATCTGCAGCTTCCATGAAGGTGAAGATTTCAAGCGTTTCTTCGGGCGTAACAGGCGAAACGCCGGTTTGGAAGAATTTGACGATCTCTTTCAATAACGGGTCGTATCCATTGTAATCGCCCAGGGTTGTGATGCCTTTCTCGCCGAAAGCGTAACCGCCATAACCCGTTTTTCCGGCCCGCAATCCCCGAAAAGTACCTATGCGGTTATTTTCCCATATGCCCACCACTACATCGGTGTCGGGCGTGTGCACCCGCGTTACGGTTTGACAGCCTGTGCCCATGACTGTGAACAGGGCTTCGATACCGTGCACGCCGTACCAGAAAAAATCGGGATGGGTCGGCTCGAGGGAACAGGGGCTAAATGACTCTGCCCCAAGCACCTTGCCTATGCTTTGATTTTTAATAATATCGTCCATGTTGGACATGTAACGCAAGGATGACGATGAGAACACAGGCGCCTTATAATCTTTTGCCGCCTGGAAGATCGCAAAGGCATCCGTCAGCGTACCTGCTATCGGCTTGTCGATAAATACCGTTTTCCCGGCTTTGAACACGGGCAAAACCTGTTCAAGATGTGGGCGCCCGTCGTTGGTTTCGAGCAATACCACATCTACTTTCTTTAACAGATCGGGAATGGTTTCGACGATTTCGACGCCCAGCTTACGAACTTCCTCAATATACCCGGGTACGCGTTTTACACTCGATTCAATGTCCCTGCTGCCTTGCGGATATGTAGCCACTACCTTGTATCCGCCAAATTCAGGCGATGCGTCCGGCGCATTGAGCGACTTGGTGAAGGCAATGGCATGAGATGTATCCAAACCAATGATCCCCACCCGTAAACCTTTCTTAACGGGGTCTTTGCCCGTATTCCCGAATGACAGGCCGGCGGCCATGATTCCTGCTCCGGCCAATGCGCTTGATTTAATAAATGTACGACGTTCCATGATGAATTATTTCTTATCTTTATTTCTTCTATGACCTGTTATTTTAGCCTTGTGCTGTCTTTGAGCAGCACGCTCCATTTGAGGGAAAGCCTTTATACTTCAGGTTCCCAACCGGGTTCGTAACTACGGCTCCAGTATCGTTGCGCTTCAATATCGTTCACAATCCGGCCGTCGGCCGGATTTATACCGAGTGTCCGGCCGGTACGTAACGAAATGTTTGCCAACTGCATCAGCAAGGTACATTTGTGACCGGCTTCCACAGTCATGTTGAGAGGCGTTCCTTTTTGAATGCCGTCGAAAAAATTAAGGATATGAATGGCATCCAGGTGCTGGGCGGGACTGACCGTATTCTGGGGATCAATCGCCACATCAGTTTTTACATCCTTGATCACATTATTTTTCTTGTCAAATATCTTGTAATCATTGCCTCCGGAGATATATAAACTGCCTTTATCACCATAAAAGACAACACCCACAGAACTGTTTTCGATGAGTCGCCCGCTACAACTGTGTCCTTCCCATAACAGGGAAACATCATTTCCAAATTCCAGATTTACAACTTGAGTATCGGGAACTTCCCAGTCATCTTTGTAATAATACCTGCCACCCATCGAGCTGACTTTGGTGGGATATTTCAGGTTCATGCCCCAGCACAGCAAGTCGATCATATGTGTACCGTTATTCAGCGTCTCGGCCGTACCCCAGTGCCAGAACCAATGCCAGTTGTAATGTACGATATTATCCTTATATATGGTGCGCGGCGCCGGACCTTGCCAAAGGTTCCAATCCAACCATTCGGGCACAGCAGTAATTTTCCCTGTACCAATGCCTGGCCGATTGTTGACATACCAGCCTTTACCAAAATGTATTTTTCCAATAGCGCCATCTTGTATCTGTTGTATGGCCTCAATCACTTTTGGCCACGAACGGCGCTGCGTACCTATTTGCACCACTTTACCGTATTTGGCTGCTGCCTCCACCAGCATTTCACCTTCGCGCGGACAATAACTTACCGGTTTTTCCAGGTATACGTGTTTTCCGGCTTGCATAGCAAGTAAAGCAGCCGGCGTGTGCCAGTGATCGGGTGCAGCAATTACGACTGCATCTACTTGTTTGTCTTCAAGCGCTTTGCGGAAATCTTTTTCGCCTTTTGGCATTTTGTCTTGTACAGTCTTGACGGTTTTGATGCATTTTTCGATTGCACGTTTATCTACATCACAAACAGTAATGACGTCACATGCTGTCTGGCGTGCAAAATTGTGCGCCAACGCATCGCCACGGCTGTTAACGCCTATCATTGCCACGTTGATCCGATCATTGGCGCCTGCAATGCGGGTATAGCCGGAAGCGCTAAATCCCGGGAGTACGCCGCCAATGGTTAATCCTGCTGCACCGGCGCCGGCTTTTTTGATAAAATCTCTTCTGCTACTCATTTCGATTAAATTCTAATTTTTCCCTTTTTCCCTGCAAAAAAGGTCACAAAGATATTTAATGACCGGGAAGATATTAATGACCATTTACGCTAAAAAAACCTCAAAAAACGTCAAATTGACTGTTCAAGACTTTGCATTCTCCGGGGCTTTTCTTATACCCATTACGCATTTGAAAGCTCCCCAAAAAGGGGCTTTATCCTGGCAGAAACAGAAAAGCGGGCCGATAACCGCCAATGATTCCCTGGAATCGTATATTTTACAAAAATATACACTAATTTGGTGTATTACAAAAAAATTGCTTATCTTTGTATTCCAAAACTGGATATGTGGTTATTGCTTTTGATAAAGAGTATTTGCAGGAATTATACGATAAAGGCGTGGCTATGGATAAGAAGCACCGTTATCAGCCGGAAGTCGTTAAATTGTACATTAAGCGTATTCAGATACTTCAAAAAGCAGAGAGCGTAGAAGAATTGTATCAAATGAACTCTCTTCATTACGAAGTCCTTGACGGCGACAAACAGGGCATTTCTTCAATCAGAGTAAATCGTAAATATCGCATCGAATTTTTAGTCAATAACACCACCGTCGAACCGGTTGTAACAGTTTGTAATATTTTAGAATTGTCAAATCACTATCAATAAAATAATTATGATTAAGTTAAATGGTATTGAGCCTCGCATGATTGCGAATAACATTACTCCGTTTTACCCTGTGCATCCCGGTAGCGTGGTAAAGGAAG
>JAISDP010000253.1 GCA_031264715.1 Bacteroidales bacterium | reverse complement strand
TATTTGACCAGTTCGGCGATCACCTTCCCGGTTGCGGCATTGGGGGCAATAATGTTCATCATCGACGAAATGGTTGGCGCCACGTCGGTCATATCCACCGGGCGGACAATCATGTCGCGCTTAACTTTCCAGCCGTACCAGATGAGCGGTACCTGCGCATCGTACAGATATGCCGAGTTGTGCGACGTTGCCTGCCGGTTCTTTTCCACCCATCCGGGATGGAGGTTCACGAACACGTCACCCGAACGGCGCGGGAAGAAATTATTCTGCATTTTGCTCCGGTAGCCTTCGGTATACTGGTTATTTTGCAGGGCCGTAGCGGTAAGCGTATTGGACACGCCTGTAAACTGTATCAGAAACTGGGCTACTACCTCGCGGAAATCTTCGAGTTTCATTTTCGAATTTTCAATCAAATCTGAATTCAGGTACAGTTGCTGTCCGAAATATCCTTTGACCCACTCGCCGCCGCCGTATAAAGCGTTCAGGTAACTGCGCAGCAGCGACAGGGCGCTGTTATAGTTGAAACTTCCCACCGGAGCTTTCGAGTCGGCAAGGTATGCCGGCGTTTGCGCCGCTCCGTGGTTCGAGGTTACAAAGACCAGTACATTCTGTTTGCCGACAAAATCGTCCACAAACTGGAGAAAATGTTCCAGATCCTTATCTAATTTCAGGAAAGCGTCTTCCACTTCGATGGACATCGGTCCGAATGCATTGCCAATGTACTCGGTTGACACGAACGAAACAGTCAGTACATCGGTAAACTCGTCCTTGCCCAGGTTTTCGTTCACCATCGCAGCAATGGCCATATCCTTGGTAAGCGTATTGCCGAAAGGCGTCTGTTTTAACAACAGGTAACGCGCACTGATGCTTTTTCCCCTGGCAAGATCGGGAAGCGCATACGGGAATACGATACGCCCGTCGATACCCGTTTCATAGGGGTTTTCGTCGGTAAGGCAGTTGGTGTACTGCGATACGGGGAAACCGGTATCCCAGGTTTTGGTCAGGTACAGGTCGGCCAGTTTCTTCTTATTTTCCTCGTTGAGCCAGTTCGGCAGGTTTGGCATGTAGTAACTGCTGGTGATCCAGGTACCATTCTCAATGTCGAGCCAGAAAGCGCCATCGGCCATGTGTCCGGCAGGCAGAATCGCCGAAACGGGATCGAGCGACACGCCGAACACCTTTGACTGTCGCAGATTGGCCAGCTTGATTTCGTCGCCAATCGTTGTTCCCAACATATTGCGCGGCGAATAATGTCCGGCATCAAATGAACCGCCTGTCGTTTTGGCTGATTCGTCGGATACAGCCTGTGTCACTTTGTTACTCACGCGGTCATACCATTCATCGGCCACAATACCGTGCGATGCCGGCATGCTGCCGGTAAATACGGTAGCATAACCGGGAGCGGTCTGCGTATGGAAATAATTGTATGATGCATTGCGGCAATAAGTTCCCTCGTGAATTAGCCGTTTAAACCCACCCTCGCCGAGTTTATCCCAGAAACGCGAGATATAATCGCTGCGCATCTGTTCGATAACGATCCCCACAATCAGGCGTGGATTTTCGGAAGGTATACGGGGATCCTGCGCGCTGGCTTTAGTAGCAGCAATCCCAAAGAAAATAATAAATAAAAAGGTCTGCGTCTTCATGTCGTTTGAACGCTCTAACGCTTTTCGTATTGTTTTTGATAATATTGTTCGTAATCGCCGCTGATCACGCCTTGCAGCCACTTCTCATTGGCCAGATACCAGTCCACGGTCTTATCAAGCCCTTCTTCGAATTGCAACGAAGGTTTCCAGCCCAGTTCGCGTTGCAGTTTGCTCGAATCGATGGCATAACGCATGTCGTGGCCGGCACGGTCTTTCACGAAAGTGATCAGTTGTGCCGATGTGCCGTTGGGACGTCCCAGCTTTTTGTCCATGATCTTGCACAACAAGCGGATCAGATCAATATTTGTCCACTCGTTGTTACCGCCGATGTTGTACGTTTCGCCGTCCGTACCGTTATGGAAAATGGTATCGATAGCGCGGGCATGATCGAGCACATACAGCCAGTCGCGCACATTTTCGCCTTTCCCGTAAATCGGTATCGGTTTATTGTTCTTGATGTTATTGATGGAGAGGGGAATAAGCTTTTCGGGAAAATGGTTAGGCCCGTAGTTGTTGGAGCAGTTCGACAATGTTACCGGCATACCGTACGTATGGTGGTAAGCGCGTACCAAATGGTCGGAACTGGCTTTGGATGCGGAATACGGGCTACGCGGATCATAGGATGTGGTTTCCGTAAAGAATCCTTCCTTGCCCAGCGAACCGTAAACCTCGTCGGTAGAAATATGGTAGAAGCGTTTGCCTCCGAAATTGCCGTTCCACAGAGTGCAGGCTGCATTCAGCATATTAACGGTTCCCACTATGTTGGTCATGATAAATGTCATCGGATTACTGATGGAACGGTCTACATGCGACTCGGCAGCCAGGTGAATCACCCCATCCGGACGATATTCCTCAAATATTTCCTTAATCTTACCGGCATCGGTAATGTCGGCTTTTTCGAAAACGTAATTGTTTTTCCGGTCGATGTCGGCGAGGTTTTCGAGATTACCGGCATAAGTCAACTTATCCAGGTTAACGATACGATAATCGGGATATTTATTCACAAAAAGACGTACCACGTGCGAGCCAATAAAGCCGGCTCCACCGGTAATAACCAATGTCCTGTTCATTTTAATAATAAATTACAATAAGCCATAAATTCATTCTGGCCCACAAATCTAAGAGATTTTTTTGAGGAAAGTGAAAAAAATCGCTTCACGCTTTCAAATTCATGCTTTGCAAAATGCGCGTCACATACTTGCCGATGATGTCAAATTCAAGATTTACAATAGTTCCGGGTTTGATCCGGTGAAAGTTGGTGCACTCGTATGTATAAGGTATGATAGCTACCTGGAATGAATCCGCTTGTGAGTCGACCACTGTAAGGCTCACCCCGTTCACGGCAATGGAACCTTTCTCCACAGTCAGGTTGCCTTTTGCAGGGTCGTATTTGAAAGTAAAATACCAGCTTCCACCGGCTTCTTCCACAGCGGTACATTCGGCAGTCTGGTCAACGTGACCTTGAACCATGTGCCCGTCCAGGCGGTCGTTAAGCAACATGCTGCGTTCGAGGTTTATCCTGTCGCCCTCCTGCAACCTGCCGAGGTTCGACTTGATCAGCGTTTCCCTGATGGCGGTGACGGTATAAGCGGTGTCGGTTTTTCGTACTACGGTCAGACAAACGCCATTGTGTGCAATGCTTTGGTCTATTTTAAGATCATTTACAAAGGAACACTCCATGGTGATATGCAGGTTATCCTGTTCTTTTTCAATAGATACCACCTTGGCCGCTTCTTCAACAATTCCTGAAAACATGTCTTTATTATTATTTTTTATGATTGATTTCAAAAATACATCATATATTAATGCCCCGCACCGTTTCATACAATTTATCCAGCTGCTCCGCAAAATAATCCCATGAAAACCGCCGTTTTTCCATAACCATATTTTCAGCTATCCTTTGCAGATTACCGTTTTCATACATTTTTCCGATAGCGCTGGCGATGGACACGGCATCCGGCTCCACTGCGTATCCTGCCTGTCCGTCGGGTACAATTTCGGCCAGACCGCCTACATTGGTAACAATTATCGGTGTCTCGAACTGGTAAGCAATCTGCGTTACGCCGCTTTGGGTAGCGCTCTTGTAAGGCTGTACCACCATATCCGCCGCCGAGAAATAATATTTCACCTCCTCGTTGCGGATAAACCGGTCGTGCAGCAGCACATCTTCGCCAATGCCCAGCCATTCGATCTGTCGCAGGTATTTCGCTTTGTTTGTGTAGAACTCGCCGGCTATGATGAGCTTTTTGCCCTCTGTTTGCCTGTTTTTCCGGAGGTTCGCCCAGGCATCGAGCATCAGGTCAAGACCCTTATAATCGCGGATGAGGCCGAAAAACAGGATGTATCGTTCATCTTCGGATAATTTTAACCGGCAGCAGGCTTCGTTACGCGGAACTTTTTCGCCAAAGTTGCTAAACACGGGATGCGGCGCAAATACCGCCGGTTTGGCCGTGGTAAACGTATCCAGGTCATCCTTCACTTGCTGCGACATGTAAACGAACCCATGGACAGAACCGACAAAATAACGGGTAAGGATACGGTCGTAGAAGTGTTTTTCATGTGGAATCACGTTATCGAGCTGTGTGAGGATTACGGTATGTCTGTTTTTTGCAGCAATCCGGCAAATGGTACCCAGGCAAGGCGCCATGAATGGCGTCCAATATTTCAGGATGACCGCATCGGGGCGCATTTTACGAATATGCCGACCCACCCGCCACCAATTGAAGGGATTAACGGAATTGACCATCCGAGTGATATGCAGGTCGGCAGGGGCAGGCGATTCGGAAAACTGTGTTTTTCCGGGAAACAACAATTCAGGGTACTGCAGCCGGAAAGTGATCACATCCGCCTGCTTGCCCCGTTTCCCGAAAGTTCGGGCCAGCATTTCGATAAACGAAGCCAAACCGCCACGGTAAGGATAAGCCGTGCCTAAAATAACGATGCTTTTCATGGTGCAAATATAATCATTTGCCACAAAGATGCTAAGATACAAACTGATATTACGTCAAAGTTCATGGCTTATTGTTCTGAAAAATACCCGTCCATGTATACATCAAGATCATATATACATTCCCCGTCAGGTAATTGCATTGCCGCTCGGGACATAATCCGGATTTGCAATCCGGCAATTAATTCTTGAATCGAAATACATATTTGTTATTTTTTTGTTAAGAACTGAAAATTGGCATAAATTTGGCAGGAGAAAAATTATAATGTGAAAACTGAATAAAAATGGCAAAGATTAACCGTATAGGCGTACTGACGTCGGGTGGCGATGCTCCCGGCATGAATGCCGCTATCCGGGCGGTAACCCGCGCCGGGATCAATAATAACCTGGAAGTATTTGGGATCATGCGGGGTTACGAAGGCATGATTGAAGGAGACATCATCCCGATGAACTCCGAAACAGTGAGCGGGATCATCCAGAAAGGCGGAACTTTCCTCCTTACTGCGCGCAGCAATCGCTTTCGCGAATATGAAGGCCGCAAGGAAGCGTACGAACAGTTGAAACGATTTGGCATTAATGCGGTGGTGGTTATTGGCGGCGACGGTTCGTTCACTGGCGCCAACATCATGTCGAGCGAATTCGACATCCCGTTCATCGGCATCCCCGGCACCATCGACAATGACTTGTTTGGAACCGATTATACCATTGGGTTCGACACCGCGTTGAATACTGTGGTGGATGCAGTTGACAAGATTCGCGACACGGCAAGTTCGCACAACCGCATTTTCTTTGTGGAAGTGATGGGACGTGAAGCAGGTTTTGTGGCGATCAATAGCGGTATTGCATGTGGCGCCGAAATCATCATGATTCCCGAAGAAAAAAACCAGATTGAGAAAGCGCGCAGATTTCTCGCCGAACGCGCCCGCAAAAATAAATCGAGTATCATCCTTGTTGCTGAAGGATTGGAAGAAGGCAGTACCATGGAAATAACCGAGATACTGAAACCCGAATTCCCCCAGTTCGACATGCGCGTATCCATCCTGGGACACATACAGCGTGGCGGTTCGCCCAGCGCGAAGGACCGTGTGATCGCAAGCCGCATGGGCGCCGCTGCAGTCGAAGCTTTGCTCGACAACCAGAAATGCATCATGATCGGCCTGGTGAACGATGAAATTGTTCAGGTGCCTTTGAATAAAACCGTGAAAATGCACAAAGCCATTGATGAGGCTCTGATCAACCTGGCAGAAGATATTGCAACATTCGGACCCCAAAAATAGATCGGAAGAATCACTCAATAAAAAAGAGGATGACTTTTGGTCACCCTCTTTTTTTATTGATCGGAAACTATATAGTATTTTATGAAGTTCTCTTTTAAAATAGAATGAGTCGGCTTTGCGCCAACTCAATCTAACAAACCAAACAATTATCAATTAAACTAACTTTAAAAGCTTGGAAAAACACTCAAAATCTTCATGAGTGTACAATTTTTGAGTTAACGGTCTTCGTTATAAAATTAGCCGTACAAGCTACCTTGTAGCCACGACTCAATTTTTACAACGTGGTTCTGTACTTACGTACAAAAAAAGAATTTCTGATGAGACCGAAATTCTTATTACCTTTCGTTGAAAAACTGGTAT
>JAISDP010000129.1 GCA_031264715.1 Bacteroidales bacterium | reverse complement strand
AATCGTTCAACCTTCGTCAACAAGAAGGCAAGGGAACAGTTCGAACTTGGTTCGTTCCAGCGTTTGATGGACATCTACAGTTCGACCCCCAAAACCATCGATGCGCTGATGAAGCTGGAGTTGCCCAGCGGCGTGGAAGTGGAAATCAAAGTGTAACTCATGTGTAAATAGTTAAAATTAAGCCGATTGCAGAGGCTTAATTTTTCAGGGTAGTTATATGCTTTTTGCATTGAGCGTGCTTAATGGAGGACTCATTACCTTATTAAATTTGACATTAATTCTGTAAAAAATGCGTGTATCAATTAGGTAATGACGGGGAGGTTGTATGCGTAAGCTTACGTAAAACGACCTGACAGGGTCAACTTGTCAAAAATTTTCTCCCCTTAACACCCTATAACAATTATTTTTTTGTTTTGTTCAAAAAAGCATTTATATTTGCCCTCGGTTTTTAAATCAAAAAACATATAGGCAGTATATAGGGCAATTCAGAATTCAAAATTCAAAATTTTTAATTTAAACCCATGTCGAAATCTTTCGAAAATTTCTTGCAGGCAGTGTTCGGTATATCCGGTGTAACGTTCGGTAAATCACCGAGTGGCACGATATTTGCAGAGAGAGAGAGAGAGAGAGAGAGAGAGAGAGAGAGAGAGAGACACACTGACTTACATTAATTATATAACATGCGCGCGCGCGGAATTTAGCAAATATTTTTCAAAGTTATTATACAGCCGTTATATCGTATCATGCGATATAACGGCTTTTTATTTTTATATGTACCATATTATATTCACTTCTAAAACTTTAGCATCATGGCAAAACAGAAAGGAAATGTGGTAATCCACGGATTGAGCGGGAAGATTGGCGACTTGCTGATATTTCGCCAGGTAGGCGGTAAGACCGTAGTGTCGAAAGTTCCGGAGCAGCCGAAAACGAAAAAGGTATCAGACAAACAGAAAGCGTACCGCAAACGGTTTCAGCAGGCAACCCTTTATGCAAAAATCGCTGTCGGAACGCCCGACACAAAAGAACTTTACGACAAGAAGGCAAATAAGCGTTCAGGCAAAACGGCATATCATGTGGCTATCGCCGATTTTCTTCATGCGCCCGATATTCATACGGTTGATTTATCGCAATATACCGGCGCGGCAGGCGATGAAATACGCATTGAGGTATCCGACGATTTTGCCGTGAAATCGGTACATGTGCAAATAACCAATGCCGACGGTTCGCTGGTCGAAGAAGGCGATGCGGTAAACAGCGCCGGATTCCTGTGGATATACGCCGCTACGCAAAATAATGAATCCCTGACAGGAGACCGAATTTTAGTCACGGCCTCAGACCTGCCCGGAAATATCACTACCGATGAAAGGAGCATATAGGAAGCATATAGGGAACATATAGGGAGCATATAGGAAGCATATAGGATCTGCAAGGATATGTAATTTAAAATAATTCAAAATTCAAAATTCAAAATTTAAACAAGAATGCCTATGGATAAACGAAAGAGATAGAAAACGGGTCGGGCAGCTACGCAGCCTGTCCGGATGGTATCCATCGAAATAAATGAGAATTAAAATAGATAATAGATTAATCAAAATGTGATCAAGGGTTGAATTTTTATCGCAAAATCAACTCCTGATCCGCATCAATTAAGTAATAGTAATTATGTTATGTAATATTTGTAATATGAAAAATAAATTTAAATTTAATCATGACTTATGGAGGATCGTCATTTTCTCTATGTTTATGTATGTCGTTGTTTCCTGTAACAACAGCAATAATGATGATTTTGGGAAGCCTTACGATCCCAAGCAACCTGTCCGGATAACCGATATAGAACCCGAGGCGGGGGGCTTTGCGACCAAGGTCTTTATCTCCGGAAGCAATTTCGGCACGGATGCGTCGAAAATCAAGGTGTATTTCGGTGAAACGCCTGCCGTAGTGGTCAACTCTTCGGGAGACTACCTGTATGTGTATTCTCCGCGACAGGATGACGGATCAAGGAACATATCCGTTGTCGTGAATAGCGACAGCGCCGTGTTTGACAGTAAACAGTTTACGTACACCATCAATTTCGTTGTCCGTACCATTGCCGGAAGAAAGGGCACCACAGAGTTTAAAGGGGGTAAACTGACGGAAGCGGAATTTCAGTACCCTTCTACATTAGTAGCCGACAAGGAAGGCAACCTCTTTTTATCGCACTGGCGCAACCCGTATAGCTTTATTCGAATCAACGAAGAAGAAGACATCGTGGAAGCGATATTGCCCGGAAGCCCTACAGTTACGCATTATGCACTGGGCGCGCCCACAGTGGATGCAAATGGAATAGCGTCGGCAATTAACGATCCGGGCACCGTCTATTTCTCTTTTGATCCTGCCGAAAAATGGACGCCAAGGGAACGTTCCATTCTCTCCGATGGCACCTATACCAGGGACAATGCACACAGTATTGCGGCCCATCCGGTAACGGGCGATTTATATACGCGTTATCAAGGAAGCGGACATCTCGTCAGGATCAACGCCGAAACCAGGGAAGCGACGCGTGAGACCGAGACAATAGCTTCGTCCGATTCATACCTTGTTTTCGACCCTGTTCATCCGAATCTTCTGTACATCGCGTATGATAACTCATGTTGCATAGGCGTATATGACCTTGACACAAAAGTGCATACTATTTTTGCAGGCGCAGCAGGACAGCCAGGATGGATAGACGGAACGCTCAAAGACGCCAGGTTCAACAAACCAAGCCAGATGATCGTGGCTCCCAACGGCAATTTGTACGTAGCAGACAGGGCCAACCATTGCATCCGCGAGATCGTCCTCCCCGATGAAACCGGCGAAGGCGGCGTGGTGAGGACAATTATCGGCAAGGGAGGCGTGAGCGGTTACCAGGACGGCAACCCCGACGACGCATTGTTTAACAATCCAAGGGGCGTTGCCGTGTTGCCGGATGGCACCATGTACATAGCCGACTGGGAAAACAATGTGGTTAGAAAATTAACCCAAGAATAATTCATAAATTAATTAAGAACTTATGCAAATCATTAATAAAAAATTCCCGATTATTTGTTTGCTGTGCCTGTTCCTGTTCCCGTTCCCGTTCCCGTTCATAGCTTCGGCGCAGCAGGCGCTGAACATGGGCGGCGTGGTATCCGACGAGGGAGGGCCTTTGCCCGGAGTGAACATATACCTGAAAGGACGCATTTCCATAGGTACGACGACCAACACGGACGGTACCTTCAAGATCAGGGCGTCCAAGGGCGACGTCATTGTATTTGCCTTTATCGGCTATAATACCGTTGAATACCTGGTGGATCAGGAAGACGGCAATATTCAGGTCATGATGACGGCCGCCAGCACCGAAATTGAGGAGGTCGTAGTTACGGCGCTGGGCACCCAGCGTAAAGTAAGCGTTGTAGGCGCCATTACCTCGGTGGATACAAAGGAACTGCAAACCCCGGCCACCTCCATGGCAAACATGCTTGGAGGCCGGGTTGCAGGCATGATTACCACGATGGACAGCGGCGAGCCGGGCAAGAATATTGCAGAATTCTGGATACGCGGCATCGGCACTTTCGGGGCGAACAGTTCGGCGCTGGTGTTGATCGACGGGCTGGAAGGCGATTTGAGCTCCCTTGACCCTGCCGATGTGGAATCGTTTTCCATACTGAAAGACGCTTCCGCAACGGCTGTTTACGGCGTTCGCGGCGCTAACGGCGTTGTGCTGGTTACCACCAAGCGCGGACAAAGCGGAAGGCTGAAAATAACGGCAAGGGCGAATTACACGCTGTCTTACCTGAACCGGATGCCCGAATACCTGAGGGCGTACGATTATGCCCGCCTGGCCAATGAAGCAAGAACTGTGCGCGATGAAGAAATCCTGTATAACGCCGCCGAGATGAAAATTATCCAGCACCGCCTGGATCCCGACCTCTATCCCGACATCGACTGGCAGAAGGAAATCATAAAGCGGAACGGGTTCCAGCAGACTTACTACATGAGCGCCCAGGGCGGCGGCGAAGTAGCGCGTTACTTTGTCAGCCTGGGAGCTTCCATCGAGGACGCGGCATACAAAATCGCGCCCGAGAACACCGTACGCACGGCTGTAGGATACAACACCTATAATTTCCGCATGAACCTGGACATCAACCTGACCAAAAACACGACGCTGTATTTCGGCACCGACGGTTTCCTGTCGATGAGGAAAGAACCGGGGTTTGCCGATACGGACGCCATGTGGGCAACCCAGTCGATGCTGACGCCCATTACCGTTCCCATAAGGTATTCAACCGGGGAACTGCCGGCTTACAGTTCGGGGTTCGGCGGATCGGGCATTTCGCCTTATGTGATACTGAATTACACGGGGAGGCAAACCAGGCAGAATTACACGGGCAAGCAAACGATCGCCATCACGCATGATTTTTCCGACTGGGTCGAAAACCTGAAGCTGAAGGTACAGGGAGCGTATGATAACATTTCGTGGAAGGACGAAAGACGCTACGTATTGCCCGACCTGTACCTGGCGACCGGGCGTACCGTGTGGGCCGACCTGCAGCTAAGCAGGTCGCTGGATGCCGTAAGCCCGCGATACAGCAAATATACGCGTCAGTCGCGGAAATTCCACCTTGAAAGCACCGTCACATGGGATAAGGTGATAGCGACCGACCATCGCATCAGCGCGCTGTTGTATTATTACATGAGCGATTCGCAGGATACAAAGGACGCCGACGATGCAGGCATCGGCCGCGTAGCATTGGAAGCCCTGCCCAAGAGGTACCAGGGGCTTTCGAGCCGGCTTACCTACGGATTCAAGGATACCTACATGATCGACGTGAACTTCGGCTACACGGGTTCCGAAAACTTCGAGCCGGGCAAGCAGTTCGGCTTTTTCCCATCAGTGGCTGTCGGATGGGTTCCTACCAATTATCAATGGGCAAAGGATCATGTCGGGTGGCTCCACCACCTGAAAATCCGCGCTTCCTACGGAACGGTGGGCAACGACCGTCTCTCCGACTTCCGCTTCCCCTTTATGACCATTATCTCGGAAAACCAGCCTACAGGATGGGGCAGCACTCTCAACGGCGTTGTCGAATCGCAGTTCGGCGCCAACAACCTGATGTGGGAAAGGGCGCTGAAAGCCAACGTGGGTATCGAAGGGCGCATGTTCAAAGACCGCCTGTCGTTTGTGGTCGACTTTTTCAATGACAAGCGCGAGAGCATTTTCCAGCGCCGCGAAACCATACCCGGCCATGTCGGCTTAGTATGGTCCGCACGCCCGTACGGCAACGTGGGGAGCATGCACAGCTACGGCACGGACGGAAACATTTCCTTCCTGCAGGAAATCAACAAGGACTGGAGTTTTACGGTCAGGGGAAATTATACCTATTCGCAGAACGAAATCCTGTACTGGGAAGAACCGCCTACGCCGTATCCGTACCAGTTGCGTAAAGGGTATCCGAACAGCGCTATACGCGGTTATATCGCCACGGGACTGTTTGCCGACGAAGATGACGTAGCATACAGCGCTGTCCAGTCTTTTGGCGGTTTTAAGGTGATGCCGGGCGACATCAAGTATAAGGACGTCAACGGCGACGGGGTGATCAATTCCGACGATCAGGTTTATCTGTCCGACCCTACCTACCCGCGCCTGATGTACGGATTCGGCGGCGAGCTGAAATATAAAAACTTTACGCTGGGCATACTGTTCAAGGGAACGGGCAAAACGACCTTCTACCATGTCGGCTACTATCACTATCCGTACGGCACGAACGGGCCGGGCTACGTGCCGTTCAACGACGGACGGATCGGCAATGTGCTGGCCACGGTCAACGACCCCGCCAATCGCTGGGTACCGAAGGACTATGCCATAGCAAACGGCATTGACCCGTCGAAGGCGGAAAACCCGAATGCCCGCTTCCCGCGTCTTTCGTATGGATACAATGCCAATAATTCGCAGTTGTCGACATTTTGGAAAAATGATTCCCGCTACCTGCGTCTCCAGGAAGTGACGCTCAATTACAACCTCCGGGGCGATTTCGTCAAGCGGATAGGCTTGTCGTCGGCTGACATACAGTTTGTCGGCAGCAACCTTTACGTATGGGACAGGATTAAAGACTGGGATCCGGAGCAGGGATACCGGAACGGACGCGCATACCCCATACCGTCGAGATATGCGCTGCAAATTTACCTTAACTTTTAAAAATCAAAGAAAATGAAAAATATGTTCAAACATGTCATATTTTGCGTGTGCATCGCCATGATTGCGATGCCGTCATGCGATTATCTCGACGTGGCTGATAATTTTGAAGAGGCATTCAAATGGGATTCCATTTTTACCAAAAAAAGGAATTTGGAACGTTATGTATGGACCATACCGACCATGTTTCCGGATGAGGGCTGGAAATTCGACAAGCTTGGTTCGTTTGCCTGCGACGAGGCTTTTTCGATCATGATCAGCGACTATACCGCGCTGGATTATGTGCAGGGAAACATAACGCCCACCAATCTCAGGGCGTTTAATATCTGGAACAGCATGTACATTGTGGTTCGCAAGATTAATACGATTCTTGCCAACATAGACAAAACGACCGACCTGACGGACGGCAGCAGGGAAAAGAACGAACTGCTGGGCTATATCTATTTCATGCGCGCCTACGCCTATTACAGGCTGGTGATGCATTACGGCCCCGTGGTGATCATCGGCGACGACGTGCTGGAAACCAATGAAGAGACGCAGTACTACGACCGCCAGAGGGCGACGTTCGACGAGTCTGTCGATTATGTTTGCGGCGAGTTGGAACGTGCGGCGGCGCTGATGCCGGCGACTGTTTCAGCCAGCTTTTTCGGACGGCCCGTATCCGCCTCCGCACTGGGGCTGAGCGCCCGCCTGCGGCTGATCAGGGCAAGCCCGCTGTGGAACGGAGGCCTTGCGGCCCGCCGAACGTATGGAACGTGGTTACGGTCGACCGACCGGGTAAACTATGTTTCGCAAACGTACAGCGAAGCAAGGTGGGCCGAGGCGGCAGCGGTTTGCAAGCGCATTATAGACACCGATCTCTATTCGCTGCACATCATCCTGAAACGTGCGGACAGCCCGGTATTACCCGACAATGTCCCTGACCTCGACTTTCCCGAAGGAGCCGGAAATATTGATGCGTTCCGGTCGTTTCACGAAATGTTCAACGGAGAGTCGCCGGTAATGCGTAATCCCGAATTTCTGTGGGCGGCAAATTCGAGCGGGTTGCTCAACTATACGCGACATTCTTTTCCGTACGAAACCTATAACGGATTTGCCACTGTTTCCGTGCCGCAAAAAATGATTGACGCATTCCGCATGGCGGACGGACGTCCCATCAATCATTCAAGCGCCGAATATCCCTACGAAACGGACGGCATATGGAACGGCCCGGCGGATGTTACTTTTTCCGGCTACACGCTGAAGACCAATGTGCACAAAATGTATATCAACCGCGAGCCGAGGTTCTATGCCAGCATCGGCTTCAGCGGGGCGCACTGGCCCATGCTTTCCACTTCGAGTAGCAGGAAAAACCAGCAGTTTTGGTATGGTTCCGGCGGCAATGCAGGTAAAAATACAGTCCGTAACCTGCCCTACAACGTAAACACAACGGGCTATACGCTGAAGAAGTTTGTACACCCTGAAGATTCATGGGGGACAACCGGCCAAGCTACAAACTACGAAGATTCCCGGCAGGTGGCGAAAGCGTATCCGATCATACGCTATGCGGAAATCCTGCTTGCTTATGTGGAAGCGTTGAACAACCTGACCACCACCCATACCATCCAGGGCAGCGACAATAAAACCTATACGCTGTCGAGGGACAGGGGCGAAATGGCCAAGTATTTCAACATGGTTCGCTTCAGGGCGGGGCTGCCGGGATTGACTCCCGATGAAGTCGCTTCGCAGGCGACGATGCAGGAATTGATAGAAACGGAACGGATGGTGGAATTGCTTCATGAAAATGCGCGTTTTTGGGACGTGCGCCGCTGGGGCAAGTACGAAACGACCGAAAGGGAATCCATTATGGGTATGGATATGGACGCTGACGGACTGGCTTTTTACAATGTAGTCCCGGTCAACCAGGTGGTTGCCAGGAACAGGGTAGTGGACAAAAAACTGATTCTTCTTCCCATTGAGCTGAATGAAGTAAGAAAGTCGCCTTCTTTGGATCAGAACCCGGGTTACCAGTATTAATCGAAAAATAGAAAATCATATGAAAATATCAGTAAAAATATTCATGGCAGGCATCATCGCGCTCAGCCTTGCCGGCTGCAGCAACGATGCCATCTATCAGGACGAGCATTACAAGCCCCTGGTTTATCTTCTGAGCGAAGGTACGGAGAATGTTTATGTCGCATCCTATACGCTCAACGAAGAAAATCCGGTACGGTATGTTACCGTCGGATGTGGAGGCTCAAACGCCAACGAGAAGGCAATCACGGTGAACCTGGAGCAGAGCCTTGAACTGCTGGACCAATACAACAGTTTGAACTTCGATTACGAGCATCAGTATGCCCGGCTGTTGCCTGCATCCAGGTACGAAATCACGTCGTACGCGATCACCATGCCCGCCCTGTCGGACGATCACTATGCAAGAATGTCCGTGAAAGTCAGGCCGCTTGGACTGTCGCCCGATTCGCTTTATTTCGTTCCCCTGAGGATTGTAAGCGTGTCGGAATACGGGGTAAACGAGGAAAAACAGGACGTCCTGTTTCGTGTAGCAATCGAAAACGATTACGCAACCCAGCATCCGCAAACTTATTACAGGAAAAGCGGTCAACTGACAAATCCGATACTCGTGATGAGCGGTACAAAAGCAGTGCACCCGCTGGAAAAGGACAAGGTAAGGATGTTTATCGGCAACGAATCGTATACGGATGATACGACTCCTGAGGACATTGCCAGGAACTCCGTTGTGGTACAGGTACATGAGGACAGCACCGTCACAGTGACGCCTTATGACAGCGACATGATGGAAGTGGAAATGGTTAATGACCTTGCTAATTATAACCGCTACGACCCCGCCCTGATGCAGGGCCTTACCAAACAGCGCGTATTCTGGCTGAACTACCGGTTTCGCCAAAGAAGCGCCGCCGGCGGCAGTTTTGGCGCATGGAGGGTAGTAGAAGAAAGATTGATACGTATAGAAGATTAATCAATAAAAATGAAAACGAAATGAATCATAAAGGAAAACGTTTATCTCATGCAACATGCATCATCATCTTCGGTTGTTTGATGTTCGCGGGTTGTGCCGAAGGTCCCGACAGGGATATGGAACACAACATTTTTGTTACCCATACGGAACTGGATCTGATTGAAGGCGATGAAGTTCAAATCACGGCAAGCCCCACCAGTCAGACCTTTACGTGGGAAAGCAGCAACACCGCCGTGGCGACGGTCGGTTCCACCGGCCTGGTACGCGCTGTCGGCGATGGCGCATGTTTTATCTATGTAAACAGCAACGGAGGTTTGGAAAGGACCATACCCGTCGATGTTGTTGAGTTTATTCCCCTTTCCGGGATTGAAGCAATCAACGCCGCAAATCTCGCCGCCCTGGAAACGGTATCTATGTTGCTCGGCCAGTCTATGACCCTGGGAGCAAAGGCCGTTCCGGAAAATTACAATGAAAGAATACCCTTCAATGTAATATGGAAGTCGGACGACGAGAGTATTGTCGTCATAGATGAAATTACAGGCGTGCTGCAGGCTATTGGCCTGGGCAGCGCTGAAATTACCGTTTCATCTGTGGAAAAACCGGAGGTAAAGAAGGTGATCCCGGTAGAAGTACCGGTAATCCCGATTACAAGTATTGTAGTATCTCAAACTTCTCTGGAATTATTACAGTATCAAATCGTCACCTTATCGACCTCCTTCCTGCCGACAGACTACAGTGTCGTAAACGAATTATTGCAATGGTCGTCGTCCGGAGAGGATATTGTGAAGGTAACGAATGGTAAATTAGAAGCCATTGGCGAAGGTACGGCTACCGTAACGGTTTCGTTGAGCGCCGATCCTGGCGTATTCACGGATATTCCCGTAAACGTAGCGGCTTCTCCAGGCCTTACCGCTCTTGATTTCTCGACTTTTTCTCCCTTCGATGCAACTCAAGGTGACGAAGCGAATGATTTTGTTTATAAGAAAGTTGCTTTTGATAGAGGCAGTGAATTGGAAATAGAAGGAATGGCCGTTGCAGAGGTTGCGGAAATTTACAATCGCGATTTCTTCTTTTACAATCGTGATAAAAACAAATTCATCTTTACAGGAGCATCAGGCGAATGGGATGTTATGTATTCTGCAAAATACAAGTATATATGGATTACCAGGGAAAATGATTTGCGCCCTGCTTGCAACTGGATCATGGGGGCTAATTTTGCATCCGCTCCCGTATGGCATCCTGACTTTGGCAATGGCAACTATAGTGGTCAAAGAGGAAATCCAAAGAATCGCGCATACATGGTTCAGATTCGTGACGGTGTTTATCAGGCGCATATATTGTTGGATCGAGCATCGTTTGCAATTATGATTCTTAGAGGTTGGGAGTTGGTTGGTGGCGATTGGGACAGTAAAGTTTCTGCTGCCGGATTAACTATTGTCGGCGCTCCATTAACCAAACCCTCTAATAACGAGATGGGTCCGGAAGGTGGATTTATTCCGGGCTACTATAAGGTAACTTATGATGCCAACAATCAACGGTTAACACTTGAAATAGTAGATTAATAATTTTTATAATTTTTATTTCCTGCCGTGATATTTTCTTCACGGCAGGATTATTATGAATATTAAATTAATTAATTAATTAACTTGGCTTTGTTGGAATTATATGCCTGCTAACGTATTTTATGTTTCAACAAAGCCTTTTTATAAAAGATTAAAACGATGAAACAAATAATGGTATTGATTTTAGCCGTCGTCCTTTATGCGACGACAGGATTTGCCCAGAGCGGCCGGCTTCATGTTCCCCCGGAGTATGATTCCATTGGGCAGAAAGTCTATGAGGGGTTTGATCACATGTTCGACCGGGTGGAAGAATATGTGAAAACAAACGGGAATATTAACCGTGAAGGTATGGATTCGGTGAGGCGTGCCGCCATGCTTGAATTTTCCGGTCAGCATCCGGAGGTGGAGGCGTATCTTTCCGGCAATCCGGCCGCATCGCCCGACGCTCAACCGCCCACTCCGAAGTTACAGGCATTGCTTGGCGAAATATCGGAGGCAATCAAAACCGTTAAACCCAAAACAGGTTTCGAAAAACTGGAACAGCAGTTGGGAAAAATCAACCTGAAAGCCGCCGGAACACTTTCCGAAGCCGAGACCAACAAAGTTTATACGGTATCCGTCACAAGTTTTTATTCCACTAAATACTGGCTGGAAAACGGGCTAAAGTGGCAGTCGCTCGGCGAATACGTCAAGGCAAACAGGAAAAAATAAAAACGACCTTTCGCATGTACGCAAAATATGTCTTTTATTCCCTGATGTTTCTCGTATCGTTTGCAGTCGGACAGGGGGCGCTGAACGAAAACGCTTACATCAAACAGTTTGCTTTCGGCGCCGCCTTTACGGCCATGACAGTCGTTGCCCTTGTCTTTCCGGACAGGAATAAACAGACATGGATACGCATCACATGGGGAGATATTTTTGTTTTGGCGCTGCTGACGGTTTACCTTTTTTTCCATGCCGGAACATGCAATGTGCCGGATTTCTCACTGCCTTTCGTCTGTTTCCTGTTTTACGGATTTATCCGGATACAGGCGGGCGATGATCCGGCGGAAACGGTTCGGATACTGTCCCGCATAGTTTCCGCAGTGATGCTGCTACATGTCCTGTGTTGTGCATCTCAGTTTTTCGGTATGCTTCCGGCATTTCACGGATATTTTTCGGCAGGCGGCACGTTTGGCAACCCGGACATGTCGGGCGCATATCTGGCTGTCCTGTCGCCGTTCTGCTACATGAACAGGGAGTGGCGGATTTTCAAGACAGTCGTTTTGTGCCTGACCGTTGTACTGTTGCTGCTGATGCAGGCGCGAACCGCCCTTGTTGCCGTCGCGGTCGCAGGAACGGCGTACCTGTTACTATCCGGCCAACTGTCGAGAAAGACGTTCTTCCGTTGGGCGCTGATACCGGCAATGGCAGTGGTGGCGGCGCTGGTGTGGTGGCATCCGGGTTCGGTTGCCGGACGGCTGTTTATATGGTGGATAGCCCTGAACATGCTGGTCAGCCGTCCCACAGGCTGGGGGCTGTATGCCTTTGAGAAGCACTATCCGGAATTTCAGGCGGAATATGTTGCGGGGCATGATATTTCTGCTTTCTTTCATCCGGATGCGGTTCATTCTCCGTACAACGAATTTTTGAATGTCGGAGTGACGCTGGGTGTTGGGGGCTTGCTGCCGTATTTGTCTTTCATTGTCTTCGTTCTCATTGCGGCATATCGGACACGTTCACCCCTGCTTTATCCCGTCTGTGCCTTTCTGGTGGTTTCGCTGTCGTATTTCCCGTTCAAAATCGTACCTCTTGCCGTCGTCGGCATTGCCCTGTCCGCATTGATTGTCGGTCACTGTCCGGTCGGGAGACCGGCAACTGTTGGTTTGAAATGGAAAAGATGGCTATTGCTTGCGATAATAGCTCCGGTGGCATGGCTGACATGGAACAGTTTCCGGGTTTACCGGCAATGGCAGGAAGCGGTAACAGACAGACAACGAAAATTGTTTATTCAATTCATTAATTTAATTTAAGTAATGACGAATAAACAAGATATAACAGTTTTCAAGAGTCAACTCGAGCCGGAAAAAGCTCTGAAAGAGCGACATCAACAGCACAGGGCAACGCCCTGTGTCGGAAATGCGCCGCTCTCCATGAAGCCCCAACGGGGCGTAATCCGTCTTATTTCATTTGATTACGCCCTTACAGGGCTTAATGATATTGCGCATCCCCGATTCGCAGGGCGTTGCCCTGCGCTAATGATTACGCCCTTTCAGGGCTTGGCGTTTGCGCGGCGTTCGTTCCGCAGGGCGTTGCCCTCAATAATTAATGTCTTATAAGTTATATTTTTTTTATCCCTTAATTCATATAGATATGATCAATCATTTTTTTGTATTTCTATTTTTGTTATTATCCTTTCCGGTATTTTCCCAGGTTACCCGGACTCCGGATGGAAAAGGTCTCACGTTGACGGCCAAAGTATTTTTACATTATGATCCTCAAGGTTCAGAATTAACAGAAGAGCAGTTCGGGGATTCCATAGCCACCCAGGAATATATTTCCGGCGCTGATTTTCGAAATGATACCATAAAATTGTCCCTGATCAGCAAGATGCCGCGGGGTATTGCCGGCAAGAAGCTTCCTGAAGCCGAATGGGAAACCATCAATGGCAACAGGGTCAAATACGGCGATTCCGGTAAAATCACTCTGCTTTCATTCTGGAGTGTAATCTGTAAGCCCTGTATCGAAGAGCTGAATGAATTAAATGAATGGGTAAAAGCACATTCTGATGTACGCATCATTGCGGTAACAGCAGATTCGGCTTCGACAGTGTCTGCGTTCATGAAAAGGAACAGCCTTTCATGGCCGAATATTGCTGTTGTTCCGGAATACAAAGGCAATTTTGACGATATGTTCAGGATTTATGTATGGCCATTGAATGTAGTGACGGACAACAGACGGGTAGTAAGGAAGGTTTTCACCGGTAAAAAGGATGAACTGACGGATTATCTATGCAGCCTGTTATAAAGCGTCTTTATTA